>NZ_JBIBHU010000021.1:0-170581 GCF_042957205.1 Kitasatospora sp. NPDC008115
GGTTACATTCCGAACCCGGAAGCTAAGCCTCACAGCGCCGATGGTACTGCAGGGGGGACCCTGTGGGAGAGTAGGACGCCGCCGAACAATCATTCCAAAAAGACCCCCTCCGGTTCAGGAGGGGGTCTTTTTGCGTTAACGTCTCTCCACCACATCGGAGCTTGGTGGAGAGGCGCGGACCGTTGCAGAACCTGACCCTGACCTGGCAGTCCGCCGGGGGCGCCGCGGTCGCTCTCTACGGTGGCGCGTACGCGGCCGCCAGGGTGCGGCGGGCGGGAGCCTCGGCGATCCTGCGGGAGGCCGGCACCCTGCTCGCGCTGTTCGCGCTCTGGCAGCTGGTCGGCCGCCTGTCGCTGATGAGCACCGAGCACGCGCTGGACCGGGCGCGGTGGATCCACCGGACGGAGTTGGCGTTCGGCCTGCCCGACGAGGCCGCCTGGCAGGCCGCGGTGACGCCGTACCCGGCGCTGATCAAGCTGGCGAACTACTACTACGCGTCCATGCACTTCACCGTGATGATCGGGGTGCTGCTCTGGGTCTTCCTCAGACACCGCGAGCGGTACGCCTGGGTGCGGACCACGGTGGTCGTCACGACGGCGGTCTGCCTGGTCGTCCAGTTCCTGCCGGTGGCGCCGCCGCGGATGCTGCCGGAGAACGGGTTCGTGGACGTCGCGGCGGAGTACGGGCAATCGGTGTACGGAGCCGCGGTCGGCGGGGTCAAGGCGGCCCAGCTGTCGGCGATGCCGTCGGTGCACGTGGCGTGGTGCGTGCTGGTGGCGGTCGCGGTGGTGCGGGTGTCGAAGAGCCCGCTGCGCTGGCTGATGGTGCTGCACCCGGTGCTGACGATCACGGTCGTCGTGGTGACGGCCAACCACTTCTGGGCGGACGGCCTGGTCGCGGTGGCGATCCTGGCGCTGACGTACGCGGCGCAGCGGGCGGTGGCCCGTAGGCGGGCCCGGCGGGCGGGGGACGTCCGGGCGGTGGAGGAGAGGGAGCGGCTGGCCGTGCAGGGCTGAGGGCACCGGCACGGGGCCACGGCATGCCGGTGGGCCGGGCCCCGTGGGGGTGGGGTCCGGCCCTCCGGTTGACCCGCCGTTATTTGACCGGCAGGGCCTCTCGGCCCCACGCGCTGTTGGTCAGCGACGCGGTGGCCCAGTACCAGGCCGCCAGGCCGGAGGCGGCGGCGATCCAGCCGGCCGTCTTGGCGAGGCCGCCGGAGGTGCTGAAGGTGGCGATGGCGGAGAGCACCAGGGAGAGCGTCAGCAGGCCGTAGACGGCGCGGCTGAAGAGGCCCGCGTTCCAACTGGCGGCGGTCAGGGTGAGGGCGAGCAGGGCCCACAGGAGCAGGAACAGGCCGGCCGCGTTCTTGCCGGCGCCGGAGGCCGTGGACCAGGTGGCCCAGAAGGCGCCGAGGCTGGTGAAGGCGGTGCCGGTGAAGCCCTCGCCGCCGCGGAACTGCCAGAGGCCCGCGATGAACAGGGTGAGGCCGCCGACGATGTGGGCGAGGTGGGCCGAGTTCCCTACGGCCGTGCCGCTGAGGATGCCGGTGGAGAGCAGGCCGTAGGCGAGGAGGGTCAGGCCGAGTGCGAGGTAACCGAGGTTACCCGCGTCGGCGCCGGTGGAGCGGGCGTTCAGTGCCCCGGTAGCTTCATTGCTCACCGGAGGCTCCTTTCACTCATGGGCGCGCGCAGGGCGCAGTGAACGCGGGTGAGTGTCGATGAGGTGAAGGCGCGTGACCGCTCCGGGCGCGCACGGCTGGAGCGTGCGACGGCTGCGGTCCGAATGCTGGGCCAGCGGGAGAGCCGCTGGTCACGTCCCCGCCGGGGGGTTCCCCGGTGAGGTCGGTGTACCCGGAGTGAGCGGGCTTGTACCCTTGTGAATCGCACATTTTCCGACGCCGTCGGGCACGGTTCGGTCACGCTCCGACAGCCGGTGCGACAGGTGTCGCTCCGGTTCGCTCCGGTTCGTTCAGACGGTGCGCTGGGTGGGCACCCGCAGGGTGAGGATCGCCATGTCGTCGGAGGGCGGCTCCGGGGCGAACCGCTCGACCGCCCGCTGGACGCGCAGGGCGACCGCTCCGGCGGTGAGCCCGGTGCAGCCGGTGAGCACCTCGGCGAGGCCGTCGTCGCCCAGCATCCGCCGCCCCTCGCGGCGTTCGGTGACGCCGTCGGTGACGCAGAGCAGGACCTCGCCGGGGTTGAGCACCAGGTGTTCGGCGGTCAGGTCGAGGTCGTCCATGACGCCGAGCAGCGGCTGCGGCGTGGCGGCCCGGTCGACCCGGCCGTCGGTGCGCAGCCGCAGCGGCAGCGGGTGGCCGGCGCAGACCAGGGACAGTTCGGTGCTGCCGTCCGGACGGGGCGTCAGCTCGCCGTACAGCAGGGTGAGGAAGCGGCTGCGCGCGCCCTCGTCCAGGATGGCGGTGTTGAGCCGGCTGAGGACCTGAGGGGCGTCCAAGCCCTCGCGGGCGAGCAGCCGCAGCGAGTGCCGGGCGAGGCCGGTGACCGAGGCGGCCTCCGGGCCGGTGCCGCAGACGTCGCCGATGGCGAAGCCGTAGGTGCCCTCGCGGATCGGGAAGAGGTCGTAGAAGTCGCCGCCGACCTCGTTGCCCTCGCCGGCCGCCTGGTAGTAGACGTCGACCTCGACGCCCGGGATGTCGGGCAGGTCCGGGGGCAGCAGGCTGCGTTGCAGGGCCTGGCTGGTGGCGGTGCGCTCGGAGTACAGGCGCGAGTTGTCGAGGGCGAGGGCGGCCCGACGGGAGAGGTCCTCGGCGAGTTCCAGGATCTCCTGGCGGAACCGCACGCCGGCCGCGGTGCCGAGGGCGAGCAGGCCGATCACCCGGTTGCGGGCGGTCAGCGGCAGGACGACGGTCTCGCCGAGCAGGCCGGTGAGGCCGGGTTCGTCGGCGAAGCCGTTGCCGTCGGCGGTCTCGGCGGGGGCGGTCCAGAACCGGGTGCCGTGGGTGGGGCCGCTGTCCGGGGCGGGTGTCTTGTCGAGCAGGGCGCGCAGCGGGTCGATGCGGTCCTCGTCCTCGTGCAGGACGAAGGCGAGCGAGGCGGGGGCGCCGTGGTCGCCGTTGGTGTAGACGGCGCACCAGGAGGAGAGGGTGGGGACGGCCATCTGGGCCATCAGGGCGAGCGTCTGCTCGTGTTCGAGGGTGCCGGCGAGCAGGTCGGAGGCCTCGACGAGGAAGGAGAGCGAGCCGCGGCGCAGCCGTTCGAGTTCGGCGAGCCGGGTGGACTCGACGGCCAGGGCGAGCCGGTCGGCGGCGAACTGGAGGCGCAGCGCGTCCTCGTTGTCGTAGCGGCCGGGGGTGCCGGTGGCGATGCCGAGCGAGCCGATCAGCCGGCCCTCGACCTTGAGCGGGACGGTGAGCAGCGAACGCAGCCCGCTGTCGTCGAGGACCGGCAGGCCGGTGGGCCGGCTGGCGAGGTCCTCGTGGACGGAGGGGAGGCGCGGCGAGTCGTAGCGGTTGCCGGTGTCGACCGGGAAGCGGCTGTGCGGGCGCGGCGCGGTGGGCAGTCCGGTGCTGGCGCGCAGCTCGAACTCGGCCTCGTCGTCGGTGGTGAGCAGCAGGTAGGCGGCGTCGGCGTCGAGCAGGTCGCGGGCGCGTTCGACGGTGTGCTGGAGCAGGGTGTCGAGGTCCTCGCCGGTGCCGAGGCCGGCCAGCAGGTCGAGCCGGCCGGCGGGTTCGCCGCGGTCGCCGGGCAGGGCGCGGGCGGGGGAGCGCAGGACGGCGCGGTCGTCGTCGTGGACGAGCAGGCACAGGGTGGTCGGGGTGCCGTCGGTGTCGCGCAGGCGGACCTGGACGCCGTAGACGTCGACCTCGGTGCCGTCGGCGCGGCGCAGCGCGTAGCCGCCCTCCCAGCGGGCGAGCCGCAGGACGGCGGCGAGGCCGAGGCCGCCGTCGGCGGGCTGCGGCCAGACGGCGAGGTCGGCCCAGGGGCGGCCGAGCACGGTGTCGGCGGGGTGCTGGAAGAGGGACTCGGCGTCGGGGTTCCAGGCGAGCACGCGGCCGTCGTCGTCGAGCTGGACGACGGCGACGTGGACCGGGCCGTGACTGTGCGGCAGTTCGCCGCCGGGCGCGGCGGGCAGGGCGTAGCGGGTGCCGGCGGTGTGCGCGGGCAGGGCGAGCCGGAACCAGACGGTCTTGCGGCCGGAGCCGTACTCGACGCCCCAGCGTTCGGCGAGCGCGGCGCACATCAGCAGGCCGCGGCCGCCCTCGCCGTCGGCGTCGGCGTAGTGGTCGGAGGCGGTGGTGGGGATGTCGGCGAAGCTGGGCAGTCCGCGTTCGGGGTGGCGGTCGGCGACCTCGATCCGGACGGTGCCGTCCTCGCGCAGGCAGCAGACCTCGGCGGCGGTGCCGGCGTGCACGACCGCGTTGGTGACGAGTTCGCTGACCAGGACCACCGCGTCGTCGACGACCTCGGGCAGGCCCCAGCCCAGCAGCGCGTCCCGGACGAAGGAGCGGGCGGCACCGGCCGACCGACCCACGGGTTCGAAGGTGGCGGCTGCGCGCGCGGTGACCACGTTGCCACGTCTCCTCTGCTCTGGCCCTGGCTGTCCGGGGTGCGGCGCCGAATCCCGGTGCGCGCCGGCGGTGTGGGCGGCGCCGCCGGGGCGGTTGTGGCCCGGTGCAGCGCTCCACCCTACTTTCCGCTTGGTTCCCCGTGGGGGCGGGGAGTCGAAACAGGCACCGGAGGGTGATTCTGCCCACCCGTTTCGGACGGGCCGGTGCCAACCGAGCGCAACCGAGCTTGTACCGGGCGCGAGTGCTGCCAGACTGGGGGGTCCGCGATGTCCGGTCCGAGCAGTACGGTCGTTGCGGGTTCCGGTGGGCCTGCCCGGCCACCGGGACGGTAGCGCCGGGACGGTGCTGCGCGGCGGGCCCCCGGCGGGGGCGCGTTCGCGGGGCGCCGGACAGTTCACGATCTGGGAGGGGCCCGTTGAGTTCGGCCACCAAGGACGCAACCGGTACGACGCCGCCCGCTCAGCGTGGCGGGCGCCCCGGGGCCGCGCCGCGGAGCGCGGCCGGCCGGCGTGTCAACCACAACCGCGGCGCCGAGCCGGCCGAGCTGCGCAAGCTGCTGGCCGCGCTGACGGCGATGCGCGACGGAAACTTCCGGCGCCGGCTGACGGTGCCCGGGGACGGACCGCTGGCGGAGATCGCCGCGGTGTTCAACGAGGTGGCGGAGCGCAACCAGCACCTCACGGGCGAGCTGGCCCGGGTGCGGCGGGCGGTGGGCCGCGAGGGCCGGTTGAACGAGCGGCTGGAGACGGGCGCCGGCGAGGGCGCCTGGATGGCGGCGGTCGACAACTGCAACGCGCTGATCGACGACCTGGCGCGGCCGATGGCCGAGGTGGGCCGGGTGCTGACGTCGATCGCCGAGGGCGACCTGGACCAGAAGATGGAGCTGCGCTCGCTGCACAGCAACGGGGTGAGCCACCCGCTGCGCGGCGAGTACCTGAAGATCGGCCGGACCGTCAACGGGCTGGTGGACCAGCTGTCGGAGTTCACCGACGAGGTGACCCGGGTGGCCCGTGAGGTCGGCACCGAGGGCAAGCTGGGCGGCCAGGCGAAGGTCCGCAGCGTGTCCGGCAGCTGGAAGGACCTCGGGGACTCGGTCAACACCATGGCCGGGCGGCTGACCGCGCAGGTGCGCAACATCGCGCAGGTGACCACCGCGGTGGCCAAGGGCGACCTGTCCCGCAAGGTGACGGTCGAGGTGGCCGGCGAGATGCTGGAGCTGAAGAACACCGTCAACACGATGGTGGACCAGCTGAACGGCTTCGCGGCACAGGTGACCCGGGTGGCCAGGGACGTGGGCACGGAGGGCCGGCTGGGCGGCCAGGCGCAGGTGCCGGGCGTCGCGGGCGTGTGGCGGGACCTCACCGATTCGGTGAACTTCATGGCGGACAACCTGACGGGCCAGGTCCGCAGCATCGCCCAGGTGACCACGGCGGTGGCGCGCGGCGACCTCTCGCAGAAGATCGAGGTGGACGCGCGCGGCGAGATCCTCGAACTGAAGAACACCATCAACACGATGGTCGACCAGCTCTCCGGCTTCGCCGAGCAGGTGACCCGGGTGGCCCGTCAGGTGGGCACCGAGGGACGCCTCGGCGGGCAGGCGCAGGTGCCGTGGGCGGCCGGCGTCTGGCGGGACCTCACCGACAACGTCAACTTCATGGCGAACAACCTCACCGATCAGGTGCGCAACATCGCCCAGGTGACCACCGCCGTCGCCCGCGGCGACCTCTCGCAGAAGATCCAGGTGGACGCCCGCGGGGAGATCCTGGAGCTGAAGAACACCATCAACACGATGGTCGACCAGCTGGGCGCCTTCGCCGACGAGGTGACCAGGGTGGCCAGGGACGTCGGCACCGAGGGCATCCTCGGCGGCCAGGCGAGCGTGCCGGGGGTGTCCGGCACCTGGAAGGACCTGACCAACAGCGTCAACCTGATGGCCAACAACCTGACCAGCCAGGTCCGCAACATCGCCGAGGTGACCACGGCGGTGGCGCGCGGGGACGTCTCGAAGAAGATCACCGTCGACGCCCGGGGCGAGATCCTGGAGCTGGTCACCACCGTGAACACCATGGTGGACCAGCTGTCGGCGTTCGCCGACGAGGTCACCCGGGTCGCCCGTGAGGTGGGCACCGAGGGGAACCTGGGCGGCCAGGCCCGGGTGCGCGGGGTGTCGGGCATCTGGAAGGACCTGACCGACAACGTCAACTTCATGGCGTCGAACCTGACCAGCCAGGTGCGGAACATCGCCGAGGTGGCGGCCGCGGTGGCCTCGGGCGACCTCTCCAAGAAGATCACCATCGAGGCCCAGGGAGAGGTCGCCGGGCTGGCCGGGACCCTGAACACGATGGTCGACCAGCTGTCGGCGTTCGCGGTCGAGGTGACCAGGGTGGCCCGTGAGGTGGGCACCGACGGCACCCTGGGCGGCCAGGCGAGCGTGCCGGGCGTGGCCGGGATCTGGAAGGACCTGACCGACAACGTCAACCTGATGGCCAACAACCTCACCGGTCAGGTGCGGAACATCGCGCTGGTGATCACGGCGGTGGCCCGCGGTGACCTGTCGCAGAAGATCGACGTCGACGCGCGCGGCGAGTTCCTGGAGCTCAAGACCAGCATCAACACCATGGTCGACCAGCTGTCGGCGTTCGCCGACGAGGTCACCCGGGTCGCCCGCGAGGTGGGAACCGACGGGCGGCTGGGCGGTCAGGCGCGGGTGCCGGGCGTGGACGGCACCTGGCAGGACCTCACCGAGTCCGTCAACGAGCTGGCCAACAACCTCACCCGGCAGGTGCGTGCGATCGCGCAGGTCGCCACCGCCGTGACCAGGGGCGACCTGTCGCTGCGGATCGACGTGGACGCCGCCGGCGAGCTCGACGAGCTCAAGGACAACATCAACCAGATGATCGCCAACCTGCGCGAGACCACCCGCACCAACCAGGAGCAGGACTGGCTGAAGACCAACCTGGCCCGGATCTCCGGCCTGCTGCAGGGCCGGCGCGACCTGGAGGCGGTGGCCTCGCTGATCATGACCGAGCTCACCCCGGTGGTCTCGGCACAGCACGGCGCCTTCTTCCTCGCCCAGCCGGCCGGCCGGACCGCCGAGCTGATCACCGAGGACGACGACGAGAACGACACCGTGCTGCGGCTGATCGGCAGCTACGGCTACCAGCGGCGGGCGATGCCGACCACCTTCCGCCCCGGTGAGTCGCTGATCGGGCAGGCGGCGGTGGAGAAGCGGGCGATCATCCTCAAGGAGGCGCCGCCCGGGTACCTGAAGATCGCCTCCGGCCTGGGCGAGGCCTCGCCGGCCCACATCGTGGTGCTCCCGGTGCTGTTCGAGGGCCGGCTGCTGGGCGTGATCGAGCTGGCCACCTTCAGCTCGTTCACCACCGTCGCGCTGGACTTCCTCAACCAGATCGCCGACCTCATCGGCGTCACCGTCAACACCATCAGCGTCAACACCAAGACCGAGGGGCTGCTGCTGGAGTCCCAGCGGCTGACCGCCGAGCTGTCGATGCGGTCGGCCGAGCTGGAGGCGCGCCAGGAGGAGCTGGAGCGCACCAACGAGGAGCTGCAGGAGAAGGCCGAGCAGCTGGCCCAGCAGAACCGGGACATCGAGATCAAGAACAGCGAGATCGAGGAGGCCCGGCAGGTCCTGGAGGAGCGCGCCGAGCAGCTCGCGCTGGCCTCCCGGTACAAGAGCGAGTTCCTCGCCAACATGTCGCACGAGCTGCGCACCCCGCTGAACTCGCTGCTGATCCTGGCCAAGCTGCTGTCGGACAACAACGAGGGCAATCTGTCGCCCAAGCAGGTCGAGTTCGCCGACACCATCCACGGCGCCGGTTCCGACCTGCTCCAGCTGATCAACGACATCCTGGACCTGTCCAAGGTCGAGGCGGGCAAGATGGACGTCCGCCCGGCCAGGATCGCCCTGGTCCAGCTGGTCGACTACGTCGAGGCGACCTTCCAGCCGGTCGCGCTGGACAAGAACCTGGAGTTCGGCGTGCGGGTCTCGCCGGCGCTTCCGGTCACCATGCACACCGACGAGCAGCGGCTCCAGCAGGTGCTGCGCAACCTCATCTCCAACGCGGTGAAGTTCACCGACACCGGTGCCGTCGACTTCTCGATCAGTCCGGCGGGCCAGGGCGTGCCGCAGCACGTGCGCGAGCAGCTGCTGGAGGCGGGCGCGATCAAGGGCCCGGACGACCCGCTGATCGCCTTCACGGTCTCCGACACCGGGATCGGCATCCCCGGCAACAAGCTGCGGGAGATCTTCGAGCCGTTCCGGCAGGCCGACGGCACCACCAGCCGCAAGTACGGCGGCACCGGCCTCGGGCTGTCGATCAGCCGGGAGATCGCCCGGCTGCTGGGCGGCGAGATCCACGCCGAGAGCGAGCTGGGCAAGGGCTCGACGTTCACCCTGTACCTGCCGCTGCGCGCCGAGGCGCCGGAGGGCGCCGGGCAGCCGGGGCCGGGCGGGGGCGCGCTGCGCGCCTCGGTCGGGACGACCCCGTTGGGGGCGCCGGTGCCGGTGGGCGAGAGCCCGGCCGACCACTGGGCCCAGGAGGTCCGCGAGCTGGTCGAGGTCCGCCGCCGGGGCGCCGTCGAGCGCCGTCGCGCGGCGGGTGCGGACGCGCCGCCGTCGGACGTCCGCCCCACCGGCCGCGGGGGCGCGGGCGGGACCGCCGAGGGGCGCGGGGCCGGTGGCCGGACGGAGGCGAGGGCGCCCGAGGCGGCCCTGGCGGCCCGTCCGTCCGGCCGTACCGACAGCCGCTTCGACGGCCAGCAGGTGCTGATCGTCGACGACGACGTGCGCAATGTGTTCGCCCTCACCAGCGTGCTGGAGCAGCACGGCCTGACCGTGCTGTACGCCGAGAACGGCCGCGAGGGCATCGAGATGCTGGAGCAGCACGAGAACGTCGCGCTGGTCCTGATGGACATCATGATGCCGGAGATGGACGGCTACGCGACCACCGAGGCGATCCGCCGGATGCCGCAGTTCGCCGGGCTGCCGATCATCGCGCTGACCGCCAAGGCGATGAAGGGCGACAAGGAGAAGTCCCTGGAGGCCGGCGCGACCGACCACATCACCAAGCCGGTGGAGACCGACCACCTGCTGTCGGTGATGCACGAATGGCTCACCGTCCGGAAGCCCTGAGGCCCCCGGACGGTGCCCGGCGGGCCCGGATCAGCCGCGGTTGGGACCGATCGGATGACGGGGGCGTGAATCCCGGAGTACGCTCCGGGATTCACGCCGTAGGGGCGGGCGGTTTGCTGGCGAGGAGGGCCGGGAACCCGGTAGGGTCACCGATCGTTGCGAACAGTGACCGAGTGGCGACTCGCTGGTGAGCGTACGCCGGTGCACTGACTGCGCGCCGCTCCGGATCCGGACGCGACGGAGCGATGTGCCGGGCGAGGGGGTGCGGCTAGCATGACCGGGGTAGTGGTGGGCAGTACGCGGGTGCCTTCCCCAGGTAGGCAGGCGACAGGAGGGCGCGTCGTGATGCAGAAGGCGAAGATCCTCCTGGTCGACGACCGGCCGGAGAACCTGCTGGCGCTGGAGGCGATCCTCTCGGCGCTGGACCAGACCCTGGTCCGGGCGGCGTCCGGCGAGGAGGCGCTCAAGGCGCTGCTCACGGACGACTTCGCGGTGATCCTGCTGGACGTCCAGATGCCCGGGATGGACGGCTTCGAGACCGCCGCCCACATCAAGCGCCGCGAGCGCACCCGGGACATCCCGATCATCTTCCTCACCGCGATCAACCACGGCCCGCACCACACCTTCCGGGGCTACGCGGCCGGCGCGGTGGACTACATCTCCAAGCCGTTCGACCCCTGGGTGCTGCGCGCCAAGGTCTCGGTCTTCGTCGACCTCTACATGAAGAACTGCCAGCTGAAGGAGCAGGCCGCGCTGCTGCGGCTGCAACTGGAGGCGAGCGGCGCCGAGCCGGCCATCGGCGGCGCGCTGCTCGGCGAGCTGTCGGCCCGGCTGGCGGCGGTCGAGGAGCAGGCCGAGTCGCTGACCAAGCAGCTGGACGGCACCGAGGACGGCGGGGCGGCGGCCACCGCGGCGCACCTGGAGCGCAAGCTGGCCGGCCTGCGGCGCGCGCTGGACGCGCTGCGCCCCGGCACCGACTGAGCGTGCCCCGGGTTCACCCGTCCGGGTGAACCCGAGCAGGGTGACGGTGTGTCGGCGACACGTCCCGGGGGCCCGGACGCACGACGTGGGCACAGGTGGTGTGCCCCGGTAGGCTGCTGACCCATGGCCACACGTACGCCCGGAAGCGCGGCACGCAACCCGGGGCCGGGACCGTCCAAGAAGGCCGCGGCGAAGGCTCCGGCCAAGCCTCCCGCCAAGAAGGCGGCCGCGAAGAAGGCCGCCCCGGCGAAGAAGACGGCGGCCAGGAAGACGGCCGCCCCGCCGCCCCCCGCGTCCCGGCCGATACTCTTCCGCGCCGTGCGCGCCCTCTGGCTCGGCATGGCGCACGCCATCGGTGCGGTCTTCCGCGGCTTCGGCGACGGCGCCAAGAACCTGGACCCGGCGCACCGCAAGGACGGCCTCGGCCTGATGCTGTTCGCGCTGGCCCTGGTCACCGCCGCCGGCACCTGGTTCAGCCCGCAGGGCTGGCTGGGCGAGGCGGCCACCAACGTGGTCTCCGGCCTGTTCGGCCGGCTCGACGTGCTGGTGCCGTTCCTGCTGGCGGCCGTCGCGATCCGGCTGATGCGCCACCCGGAACTGCCGGAGGCCAACGGCCGGATCATGATCGGCCTGACCACCCTGCTGGTCGGCGTCCTCGGACTGGTCCACATCGGCTGCGGCGCGCCCGTGATGGGCAGCGGCGCGACCCGGATACGGACGGCCGGCGGGATCATCGGCTGGGCCGCCTCCACCCCGATGATGGCCGCCGCGGGGCCGGCCCTCGCGGTGCCGCTGCTCCTGCTGCTGGCGTTCTTCGGCCTGCTGGTCACCACCGCCACCCCGATCAACCGGATCCCCGAGCGGATGCGCGCGGTGGGCGTCCGGCTGGGCGTGGTGGAACCCGGTCCGCAGGACCTCGAAGGGGGGCGTGCGCCGGAGCGCGAACTTTCCAACGAGCCCCCCGAGGACGCCGATCCCTCCGCGCTGCCGTTCACGGTGGACACGGACGGTGACGACCCCTCGGACGAGGTGGCCCGCCGGCGCCGCCGCAAGCGCAAGCAGCCCGACGAGGCGCCCGCGGACGAGCCGGACATGTTCGCCAAGGAGCCGCTGGACCCGTACACCACCCGTAACCTCGCCGCCGGCGCCGCCGCGGACCTGGACGGTGCGCTGGTCTACGGCGTGCCCGCCTCCTCGGCGGTGGCGGACATGATGCACCAGGTGCAGGACCGCACCGCCCCGCCGGAGGAGCCCGCCGTCCCGGCCGCCCGCACCGGGGGCGCCGGCCCCGGCGCCCCCGAGGAGCACGGCCCCGCGCCGGTCCGGATGGAGCAGCTCCAGCTCGCCGAGGGCCTCACCTACGCCCTGCCCTCGCTCGACCTGCTGGAGCGCGGCGGCCCGGCCAAGGCCCGCAGCGCCCTCAACGACGAGGTGGTGGCCCAGCTCACCGGCACCTTCACCGAGTTCAAGGTGGACGCCAGGGTCACCGGCTTCACCCGCGGCCCGACGGTCACCCGCTACGAGGTCGAGCTCGGCCCGGCGGTCAAGGTCGAGCGGATCACCGCGCTGGCCAAGAACATCGCGTACGCGGTGGCCAGCCCGGACGTGCGGATCATCAGCCCGATCCCGGGCAAGTCCGCGGTCGGCATCGAGATCCCCAACCGGGACCGCGAGATGGTCAACCTCGGCGACCTGCTGCGCTCGCGCACCGCCGCCGAGGACACCCACCCGATGGTCGTCGGCATGGGCAAGGACGTCGAGGGCCACACCGTGATGGCCAACCTCGCCAAGATGCCGCACATCCTGGTGGCCGGTGCCACCGGCGCCGGCAAGTCGTCCTGCATCAACTGCCTGATCACCTCGATCCTCGCCCGGTCCACCCCGGACGAGGTGCGGATGGTGCTGGTCGACCCCAAGCGGGTCGAGCTGACCGCGTACGAGGGCATCCCGCACCTCATCACGCCGATCATCACCAACCCGAAGAAGGCCGCCGAGGCCCTCCAGTGGGTGGTCCGCGAGATGGACATGCGCTACGACGACCTCGCCGCGTTCGGCTTCCGGCACGTGGACGACTTCAACGCGGCGGTCCGGGCCGGCACCGTCACCCCGCCGCTCGGCAGCGAGCGCGAGCTGACGCCGTACCCGTACCTGCTGGTGATCGTCGACGAGCTGGCCGACCTGATGATGGTCGCCCCGCGCGACGTCGAGGACTCGGTGGTCCGGATCACCCAGCTCGCCCGTGCGGCCGGCATCCACCTGGTGCTGGCCACCCAGCGGCCCTCGGTCGACGTGGTCACCGGTCTGATCAAGGCCAACGTGCCGTCCCGGCTGGCCTTCGCCACCTCGGCGATGGCCGACTCCCGGGTCATCCTGGACCAGCCCGGCGCCGAGAAGCTGATCGGCAAGGGCGACGCGCTGTTCCTGCCGATGGGCGCAAGCAAGCCGATCCGCATGCAGGGCGCCTTCGTCACCGAGGCCGAGATCGCCGCCGTGGTGAAGCACTGCAAGGACCAGCTCTCCGCCGTCTACCGGGACGACGTGATGGTCGGCGGCGGACCGAAGAAGGAGATCGACGAGGAGATCGGCGACGACCTGGAGCTGCTGATCCAGGCGGCCGAGCTGGTGGTCTCCACCCAGTTCGGCTCCACCTCGATGCTCCAGCGCAAGCTGCGGGTCGGCTTCGCCAAGGCCGGGCGGCTGATGGACCTCATGGAGTCGCGCGGCATCGTCGGACCGAGCGAGGGCTCCAAGGCCCGCGACGTCCTGGTGAAGCCGGACGAGCTGGACGGGGTGATCGTCGCCATCCGCGGCTGAGGCCCGCGGGCCGCTGACGGGTGTTCACCCGTCCGGATGCGGGTAGGCGGCCGGTGCGGAACCGATCGGGTGCGTACGGCGTCCCATGAGCGACACCGGACGCGCGGGCGGCGGTGCGGGGGCCCCGGGGACGGCGGCCCGCCGCATTGACGGGCGGTCAGTGCACGCCCGGCCCGGGGCCGGGACGGCCGAGCGCATTCGGGCCTGTTCCGCTTGAGAAACGATCCGCCCGCGCCCCTAGACTGTTCCCCAGCAGGTGGCCCACCGCTCGAAAGGCGTGCACCGTGACCATCGGCAAGTCCCCCGACCGCGAGAACGCCCCGACCCCCGCCGAGCCCGCCGGCGCCGCGGAACCGGTGGCCGATGCCCCGAGCATCGGCAGGGTGCTGTCCGCCGCCCGGATCGAGGCCGGGTACACGGTGGACCAGGTGAGCAGTGCCACCCGGGTCCGGGTGCCGATCGTGCACGCCATCGAGGAGGACGACTTCGGCCGGTGCGGCGGTGACTTCTACGCCCGCGGCCACATCCGCGCGATCGCCCAGCTGGTCGGCGTCGACGGCGAGGCGCTGGTGGCCCGCTACGACGCCGCGCACGGCGGCTCCCCGGCCTCCAAGCGGCCCACCGAGCTGATCGAGAGCGGCCCGATCAAGGTCCCCGGCCGGGGCCGGCCGAACTGGACCATCGCCATGGTCACCGCGATCGTCGTGGTGGTCGGGGTGATCGGCTTCAACCTGGTGAGCGGGAAGGCCGGGACCGGGACCACCGGCTCGGCCAGCGCCCCGCTGCCCGCCGGCTCCGGCACCGGCTCGGTCGCCCCGGTGACCCCCGCGCCCACCCCGACCGTGCAGCCGCCCGCCCCGGCGCCCAGCGCCCCCGCGATCGCCGCCGCCCCGGCCGACAAGGTCACCGTGAAGCTGGTCGCCGAGAAGGACACCAGTTGGGTCTCGGCGGTGGACGGCACCGGGAAGTCGCTGTTCCAGAACAACATCGAGGAAGGCCAGGACCAGACCTTCACCGACCCCAAGCAGATCAAGCTGGTGATCGGCAACGCGGGCGCCGTGCACGTGTACGTCAACGGCAAGGACCTCGGACCGGCGGGCAAGAACGGCCAGGTGGTGCACGTCACGTACACCCCCGGGGACCCGCAGGCGGGCTGATCGCGGGGGTCGGCCGGACGGGGGCGCGACCGGCCGGACGGGGCGCGCGCCCTCCGGGGCGAACGCCTCCCGCAGTCGCGCGTTAATCTTGGCCCTATGCCTGAACGCCGTACTGTCGCCCTTGTCACGCTCGGATGCGCCCGCAACGAGGTGGACTCCGAGGAACTCGCCGGGCGACTGGAAGCCGACGGCTGGTTGCTGGTGGACGACGCCGCCGACGCCGACGTCGCCGTCGTCAACACCTGTGGCTTCGTCGAGGCCGCCAAGAAGGACTCCGTCGACGCCCTCCTCGAGGCCAACGACCTCAAGGACCACGGCCGCACCCAGGCCGTGGTCGCGGTCGGCTGCATGGCCGAGCGCTACGGCAAGGAGCTGGCCGACGCGCTGCCCGAGGCCGACGGCGTGCTCGGCTTCGACGACTACGCCGACATCTCCGACCGCCTGCAGACCATCCTGTCCGGCGGCCACCACGCGCCGCACATCCCGCGCGACCGCCGCAAGCTGCTGCCGCTCAGCCCCGTCGAGCGCCAGGCCGCCGCCACCGAGGTGGCCGTGCCGGGCCACGGCGCCCCCGAGGACCTGCCGGACGGCCTCGCGCCCGCCTCCGGGCCGCGCACCCTGCGCAAGCGCCTGGACGACAGCCCGGTCGCCTCGGTCAAGCTCGCCTCCGGCTGCGACCGGCGCTGCTCGTTCTGCGCCATCCCGGCCTTCCGCGGCTCGTTCATCTCCCGCCGCCCCTCCGACGTGCTGCACGAGGCCCAGTGGCTGGCCGCGCAGGGCGTCCGCGAGGTCGTCCTGGTCAGCGAGAACAACACCTCGTACGGCAAGGACCTCGGCGACATCCGGCTGCTGGAGACCCTGCTCGGCGAGGTCGCCGCGATCGACGGCGTCGAGCGGGTCCGGGTCTCCTACCTCCAGCCCGCCGAGATGCGCCCCGGGCTGATCGACGCGATGACCGGAACCGAGGGCGTGCTGCCCTACTTCGACCTGTCGTTCCAGCACTCCGCGCCGGCCGTGCTGCGCCGGATGCGCCGCTTCGGCTCCACCGACCAGTTCCTGGAGCTGCTGAAGACCATCCGCGACAAGGCCCCGCAGGCCGGCGCCCGGTCCAACTTCATCGTCGGCTTCCCCGGCGAGAGCGAGGAGGACTTCGCCGAGCTGGAGCGCTTCGTCACGCACGCCGGGCTGGACGCGATCGGCGTCTTCGGCTACTCCGACGAGGAGGGCACCGAGGCCGCCGGCTACGACGGCAAGCTGCCCGAGGACGTGGTCGCCGACCGGCTGGCCCGGCTCAGCAGGCTCGCCGAGGAGATGACCGCCCAGCGGGCCGAGCAGCGGATCGGCACCGAGGTCGAGGTGCTGGTCGAGTCGGTCGACGGCGACCTGGTCGAGGGCCGGGCCGCCCACCAGGCGCCCGAGACGGACGGCCTCACCACGCTCACCGGCGTCGAGGACCCCGAGGTCGGCCGGTTCTACCGGGCCCGGGTGGTCGCCAGCGAGGGCGTCGACCTGGTCGCCGAGGCGCTGGAGCAGGTGCGGGTCCGCCGGGCGCCGGGAGCCGGGGAATGACCCAGGGGCCCGGCGCCCCGGCCGCGGCCCACCCGGGCAGACCGGCGGCCGCGGTGCCCCCGGCGCCGGGGATCTGGAACATCGCGAACGTGCTGACCATGGTCCGGCTGCTGCTGGTCCCGGTTTTCGTCACCCTGCTCTTCGCCGAGGGCGGCCACGACCCCAAGTGGCGCTCGGTGGCCTGGGCGTCCTTCGCGATCGCGATGATCACCGACCTGTTCGACGGCGAGCTGGCCCGGCGCAAGGGCCTGGTCACCGACTTCGGCAAGATCGCCGACCCGATCGCCGACAAGGCGATCATGGGCGCGGCGCTGATCGGCCTCTCGGTGCTGGGCGACCTGCCGTGGTGGATCACCGTGGTGATCCTGGCCCGCGAGCTCGGCATCACCCTGATGCGGTTCTGGGTGATCCGCTTCGGGGTGATCCCGGCCAGCCGGGGCGGCAAGCTCAAGACGCTCACCCAGGGCATCGCCGTCGGCATGTACGTCCTGGAGTTGACCGGCTGGCTGGCCACCGCCCGGGCCGTGCTGATGGGCCTCGCGGTGGTGCTGACCGTCGGTACCGCGCTGGACTACGTGGGGCAGGCGCTGCGCCTGCGCCGGGAGGGTCTGGCGGCGCGGCGCCCGCAGGGGTGAAAGCGCGCGGATCGCGGCCGCGGGCGGCCCCCGGGCCGCACAATGGCGGGTACTCCGGGGCGGGCCCGGGGGAGCGCGAGGGAGGGACGTCGGGATGAGTGGCAGATCCGAGACCGTGCGGGCCGGGGGCGTCGCGGAGCCGGGCGGGGCGGGCGAAGGGGTGTCCGACGGGACGTCCGCGGGGATGTCCGAAGGCTTGGCCGAACGGGTGGCGGACCACGGGCTGGCCGAGCGGGCGCACAGCGCGCTGCGGGCCCAGGGCGGCACGGTGGCGGTCGCGGAGTCGCTGACCGGCGGACTGCTGGCCGCCGCGCTGGTGGACGTCCCCGGGGCGTCCGCGACCTTCCGGGGCTCGGTGACGGCCTACGCGACCGAGCTCAAGGCCTCGGTGCTCGGGGTCGACGAGGGCCTGCTCGACGTGCACGGCCCGGTCCACCCGGTGGTGGCCCGGCAGATGGCCGAGGGCGTGCGCAAGCTGCTCGGGGCGACCTACGGGGTCGCGACCACCGGAGTGGCCGGCCCGGAGCCGCAGGACGGGCAGCCGGTCGGCACGGTACACCTCGCGGTCGCCGGTCCGGGGGGAACTCTGGTCAGTTCGCCACGGTTGTCGGGAGAGCGTGCCACAATCCGTCACAGGGCGGTGACCGCCGCCCTGGAGCTGCTCGTCGGGCGGCTCCCGTCCGGTACGCCCGCGCACTGAGTCGTCGTCCGCACCGTCGTCACCGTCCGCCCTGCCGGCCACCCGCCGTTCCCGCCCCCGGTGCCCGCCGGGGGCCGCCCGCCAAGATCTCCACCGAACCGAGATCTGCCGAACTGGCGTGCGGGCATCGCACACCTGGAGGATCGTGTTACATCGGAGGGCCTGGTTGGGCAGAAACCAGGTGGCGAACGAGTGGCGTGGCGGTGGCCGAGTGCCGCCCGGAGGGTACGACAAGGTACCCGCGGACCCGGGTGCGACACCGAAACAGGGGAGGGGACAGCCTTGCAGCCCAGAGTGAACACGACCATGGTCCCCGCACGCGAAGCGGGCAAGGCGGTACGGTGGGGGCGTGACATCTCGATCCGCAGTCCGAGGAGGGAGGCACCGATGATCCTGCTCCGTCGCCTACTGGGCGATGTACTGCGTCGGCAGCGCCAGCGCCAGGGCCGCACACTCCGCGAGGTGTCGGCGGCCGCCAGGGTTTCGCTCGGATACCTCTCCGAGGTCGAGCGGGGACAGAAGGAGGCCTCCTCGGAGCTGCTCTCCGCCATCTGCGACGCGCTCGACGTCCGGATGTCCGAGGTCATGCGCGAGGTCAGCGACGAACTGTCGCTCGCCGAACTTGCGGCGATGGCCACCCTCTCCGAAGGTGAACTGCTGAGGCCGGTGCTCGAACCGGTTCCGCTGCCGGCTCCCGGCACCGACCGGGCGAACATGTCGCCCAAGGCCGCCGCGATGGACGTGGTCGCCGCCTGACCTGGCCTCGGTACGGGTCCGTCGGGCCCGGGTTGAGCGAAGGAGGCGGTCGTGCGCAGTGCGGCGGCGAGGTGTGCCGGGGCCCGAATACGGTTCCGGCTGGGCCTGGGACTCCTGGTGGTCCTGGCCGGCGGGCTCGGCTGGTGGCTGACGATCGGCCCCGGGCGGCTGCCCGGTGGCGCGGTGCTCGGCCTGCTGGCCGCCGGCGGCTGGGGGCTCGGGCTGATCCCGGTGCACGCCGACTGGCGGTCCACCGGGCCGTCACGGCGCCGGGCGGGTGAGCCGGTGACCCGGGTGGAGCCGCGCTGGGAGGCGGGACCTCCGGCCGGATGACAGGACGCGGACGAGGGCCGTGGGACCGATCGGTCCCACGGCCCTCGTCGTTTCTCCGGAGTCCTCGTGCTCCGCGACCGGCTCAGGGGCGCAGCCGCAGGCCGCGCGGGGTGGCGTGGAAGCCCGCCTGCTCCAGGGCGCCGCCGAGCGCCGAGCCGAGGGCCGGCTCGCCGTTGGCCCGCTCGACGGTGACGCTGCCCAGCGCCCCGGCCCGGGCCGCCCCGGCCAGCGCGGACGCCGCCGCGGCGAGGGTGGCCTCGTCCTGCACCCAGGCCAGCAGCGACTTGCCGCCGCGCTCCACGTACAGGCACAGCTCGCCGTCGACCAGCACCACCAGGGCGCCGGCCTTCCGGCCGGGGCGGTGCGCCTTGCCCGCCGCCTCGGTGGACCCGGCGGGCGGCTCGGGCCAGGGCAGCGCGGCGCCGTAGGCGTTCGCCGGGTCGGCGGCGGCCAGCACCAGGGCCTGCGGCGGTTCGGCGCTCGGGGCGGCCGGCCACTCGGCGCCCCGGGCCCGCTCCAGCCGGCCGCTGACCGAGCGCAGCCGGTCGGCCGCGCCCTCCATGGCGAACTGGGCGCCGCCCAGGCCCTCGACGAAGTAGCCCCGGCGGGTGTGGCCGCGCTCCTCCATGGCGGCGAGCACCCGGTAGACCCCGGCGAAGCCGCCCGGGACCCGCTCGGCGGCGACCGTGCCCCGGGTGAGCAGGCCGTGCCGGTCCAGCAGGCTCTGCGCCTGGGCGGTGGCCCGGACGGTCGGGTCGGCGGCGAACGGGGGCAGCAGCGACCAGCGGCCGCCGACCGTCGGCGGGCCGCTGCGCAGCGCGCCGCCGACCCGGCCGAAGGGGCGTCCGGCGCCGCCGAAGCGCCCGCGCGGGGTGGCCCGGGGCGCCCGGTGGGCGGTGGCGCCGGCCGTCCGGCCCGAGCCGAGCAGGGCGCGCAGCGGGGCCAGGGTGTCATTGCCGGCGTACCCGGCCCAGACGAGGTCCCACAGGGCCTCGACGAGTTCGGGCTCGGGCGTCTCGGGGAGCTGGGCGGCCAGCTGGCGGAAGAACAGCCCGTAGCCGCCGGCCAGCGCCTCCAGCACCGCGGTGTGCACGGGGGTGACGGCGGGCGGCACCGGTTCGGGGCGCAGCAGATGGGCGTTCTCGGCCAGGTGCAGGCTGATCCAGCCGTCCTTGCCGGGCAGCGCGCCCGCGCCGGCCCAGCCGACCTCGCCGGCCGCCATCAGCTCGTCCAGCAGACCGGGGGAGTAGTCGGCGAGCCGGGCCGGGAGGATCAGCTTCTCCAGGGCGGAGGCGGGCAGCGCGGTGCCCTGGAGCTGTTCGACCACCCGGAGCAGGCCGTCCGGGCCGCGCAGGCGGTGGCCGGCCAGGTGCTGCCACTGGGGCAGGAAGGCGGCCAGGGCGCGCGGCGGGACGGGTTCGACCTCCTGGCGCAGGGCGGCCAGCGAGCGGCGGCGCAGCCTGCGCAGGACGTCGGCGTCGCACCACTCGACGGTGATGGTGTGGCCCTCGAGAGGGGCAGCGCGCAGCGCTTCCGACGAAGGGTGGTGGGCGACGGGCGGGATGAACTCGCCCTGGACCAGGCGGCCGTTGGCGGTGAGGCGGTGCAGGGTGCCGGTGACCACGGCGGAGCCGAGGCCGTAGCGGGCGGCGGCCTCGGCTGCGGTGAACGGTCCGTGGGTGCGGGCGTGCCGGGCGAGCAGGTCGCCCAGCGGGTCCTTGACCGGTTCGGTGAAGGCCTCGGGCACGCCGACCGGCAGCGGGGTGCCGAGGGCGTCGCGCAGCCGGCCGGCGTCCTCGATGGCGGCCCAGCGCTGATCACCGCCGATCCGGACCTGGATCACCCGGCGGGCGGCCTCCAGCTCCAGGGCCCAGAGCGGTTCGGCGCCGCGGGCGGTCAGCTCGGCCTCGCTGAGCGGGCCGAGCAGGCGCAGCGCGTCGGCGACGCCCTCGGCGTCCTTGATCCGGCGCTCGGGGGTGAGCCGCTGGAGTTCGGCCTCCAGGTCGGCGAGGACCTGCGGGTCGAGGAGTTCGCGCAGTTCGGCCTGGCCGAGGAGTTCGGACAGCAGCCGGGAGTCGAGCGAGAGGGCGGCGGCGCGGCGCTCGGCGAGCGGGGAGTCGCCCTCGTAGAGGAACTGGGCGACGTAGCCGAAGAGCAGGGAGCGGGCGAACGGGGAGGGTTCGGGGGTGGTGACCTCGACCAGCCGTACGGCGCGGGATTCGAGGTCGCCCATCAGCTCGACCAGGCCGGGGACGTCGAAGACGTCCTGGAGGCACTCGCGGACGGCCTCCAGGACGATCGGGAAGGAGCCGTACTCGGCGGCGACCTCCAGGAGTTGGGCGGCGCGCCGGCGCTGCTGCCAGAGCGGGGTGCGCTTGCCGGGGTTGCGGCGGGGGAGCAGCAGGGCGCGGCCGGCGCACTCGCGGAAGCGGGAGGCGAACAGGGCGGAGCCGCCGACCTGGTCGGTGACCAGCTGTTCGATCTCCTGCGGGTCGAACAGGGCGGCGTCGGCGCCGACCGGGGCGTCGTCGGTGACCGGCTTGTCCGAAGGGAAGTCGAGAAGGTCGGCGTCCGGCAGGCGGAGCACGATGCCGTCGTCGGCGTGCATCACCTGCGGGTCGAGGCCGTGCTTCTCGCGCAGCCGGGCGGCGAGGGCGAGTGCCCAGGGGGCGTGCACCTGGGCGCCGAAGGGGGAGTGCACGACGATCCGCCAGTCGCCGAGCTCGTCGCGGAAGCGCTCGACCACGATGGTGCGGTCGTCGGGGAGGTGGCCGCAGGCGGTGCGCTGCTCGGCGAGGTAGTCGAGCAGGTTGCCGGCGGCCCAGTCGTCCAGGCCGGCCTGCTTCAGCCGGGCGGTGGCGGTCTGCGGGTCGAGCGCGCCGAGTTCGCGGGTGAAGGCGCCGAGGGCGCGGCCGAGTTCGAGCGGGCGGCCGAGGCTGTCGCCCTTCCAGAACGGGAGCCGGCCGGGGACGCCGGGGGCGGGGGTGACCAGCACCTTGTCGTGGGTGATGTCCTCGATCCGCCAGGAGGTGGTGCCGAGGGTGAAGACGTCGCCGACCCGGGACTCGTAGACCATCTCCTCGTCCAGCTCTCCGACCCGGCCGCCGCCCTTCTTCGGATCGCTGCCGGCGATGAAGACGCCGAACAGGCCGCGGTCGGGGATGGTGCCGCCGGAGGTGACGGCGAGCCGCTGGGCGCCGGGGCGGCCGCTGACGGTGCCGGCGACCCGGTCCCAGACCAGGCGGGGGCGCAGCTCGGCGAAGGCGTCCGAGGGGTAGCGGCCGGCCAGCATGTCGAGCACCGCGTCGAAGGCGGACTGCGGGAGGGTGGCGAAGGGCGCGGCCCGGCGGACCGCGGTGAGCAGTTCGTCGACCTGCCAGGTGTCCATCGCGGTCATCGCGACCAACTGCTGGGCGAGCACGTCGAGCGGGTTGCGCGGGATGCGCAGCGCCTCGATCCGCCCGGCCCGCATCCGCTCGGTGACCACGGCGGACTGCACCAGGTCGCCCCGGTACTTGGGGAAGACGACGCCGGTGGAGACCGCGCCGACCTGGTGGCCGGCCCGGCCGACCCGTTGCAGGCCGGAGGCGACCGAGGGCGGGGACTCGACCTGGACCACCAGGTCGACGGCGCCCATGTCGATGCCGAGCTCCAGGCTGGAGGTGGCGACCACGGCGGGCAGCCGGCCGGCCTTGAGCTCCTCCTCGACCAGGGCGCGCTGTTCCTTGGAGACCGAGCCGTGGTGGGCGCGGGCGATCACCGCCGGGGCGCCCTTGGCGGCGCCGGAGCCGCCCATCAGCAGGGCGGGGGCGTGCGCCTCGGGCAGTCCGTCGCCGGTGGCGCGCTCGTGGGCGATCTCGTTCAGCCGGTTGCAGAGCCGCTCGGCGAGGCGGCGGGAGTTGGCGAAGACGATGGTCGAGCGGTGGGCCTGGACGAGGTCGACGATCCGCTCCTCGACGTGCGGCCAGATGGAGGCCTGCCGCTGCGGGTCGCTGTCGGCGGCGCCGCCGACAGCGGGGGCGGCGGGCAGGTCGTCGAGGTCGGGGACCGGGACGACCACCGAGAGGTCGAACTCCTTGGCGGCGGGCGGCTGGACCACCTCGGCGCCGCGCCCGGGGCTGAGGAAGCGGGCTACCTCCTCGACCGGGCGGACGGTGGCGGAGAGGCCGATCCGGCGGGCCGGGCGGTCGAGCAGCTCGTCCAGCCGCTCCAGGGAGAGCGCGAGGTGGGCGCCGCGCTTGGTGCCGGCGACGGCGTGCACCTCGTCCAGGATCACCGTGTCGATGCCGCGCAGGGCGTCCCGGGAGGCGGAGGTGAGCAGCAGGAAGAGCGACTCGGGGGTGGTGATGAGGATGTCCGGCGGGTGGGTGGCGAAGCGGCGGCGGTCGGCGGCGGGCGTGTCGCCGGAGCGGATGCCGACCTGGACGTCCGGTTCGGGCAGGCCGAGCCGGACGGCGGCCTGGCGCAGGCCGGCCAGCGGGGCGCGGAGGTTGCGCTCGACGTCGACCGCGAGGGCCTTGAGCGGGGAGATGTAGAGGACCCGGCAGCGGCGTTTGGGCTCGGCGGGCGGCGGGGTGCTGCTGAGCCGGTCCAGGGCGGAGAGGAAGGCCGCGAGGGTCTTGCCGGAGCCGGTGGGGGCGACCACCAGGACGTCGGTGTCCCGGGCGATGGCGCGCCAGGCCTCGGCCTGGGCGGTGGTGGGCGCGGAGAAGGCGCCGCTGAACCAGGCCCGGGTGGCGGGGGCGAAGCCGGCCAGCGGGTCGGCCGGGGGCGGGGTCGGGTGCGCGGTCGCCATGCCCCCATGGTGCCGGGTGGCACCGACAACCGGGGCGGGGCGGGCGGGGCGGTGGCCGTTCGGGGCAACCGGAAAGGCAGAACGGACAATCGGATCATATGGTGATGATTCAGTCCTTGTGATGCCCCTGTGAAGACCAGCCCCCTGCGGCCGGCCGCCCCGGTGCGGCCGCCGGGACCCGACGAGCGGAGGCCGTGCCATGGCGCAGGCGGACCCGTCCGGCCGCGGTCCCGTCCCGGTCGCCGTCCGGCTGGCCGGGCCGGCCGGGAGCGCCCGGCGCCGGGGCCGGGGGCCGCTGCGGGTCCTGCTCGCGATGCTGCTCACCGCGCTGGTCGTCGGCGGCGCCGTGCCGTACGTGGCCGGACCGGGGCGGGCGTACCTCAGCTATCTGGTCCTCGCCGAGCGGGCGGACGCCGAGGGGGCCGGCCGTGCGGCGGAGCAGACCCGGGCGGCCGGCGGGCAGGTCGTCCAGGAGTACCCGCAGATCGGGGTGGTGCTCGCCTACGCCGCCGGGGGCTTCGCGGAGAAGGTCCGCGGGCGGCCCGGGGTGGCCGCCGTCGGTGCCACCCGCACCTCCCCGGTGCCCGGCCCGCCCCGGTCGGTGGAGGGCGCTGGCGACTTCCGGGCCGGGACGGACGGCGGGGACTCCAGGGCCGGGGCGGCCGTCGGGGACGGCGGGGACGGCGGGGACGGCGGGGACGACACCACTGTCACGGTCCCCGACCCCGGCGAGCGCGACGCCTGGAACCTCGCGCTGCTCGGCGCCGCAGGCGCGGCCGCGGACACCACCCCCCGCTCGCCGCGCGGCCCGGACGCCCCCGGCGCCGACGCCCTGCGCAGGGTGCTGGTCGCCGTCCTCGACTCCGGCGTCGACGACACCCACCCCGACCTGCGGGCGGCCGTCGACCCGAGGAGCTCCGTCTCCTGCGCCGACGGCCGCCCCGACGCCCGCACCGGGTCCTGGCGCCCCGACACCGGGGTCGGCGAGAGCGGCCACGGCACCCACGTCGCCGGGATCGTCGGCGCCACCCGGGACGGCCGCGGCGTCAGCGGCGTCGCCCCCGGCGTGCGGATCGCCGCCGTCCGGCTGCTCGGCCCGCTCGGCCAGTACTACGCCGAGAACATCGTCTGCGGCATGCTCTGGGCCGCCGACCACGGCGCCCGGGCGATCAACAACAGCTACTTCGCCGACCCCTGGAAGTACAACTGCCCCGACGACGCCGACCAGGCCGCGCTGACCGCCGCCGTCGGCCGGGCCGTCGCGTACGCCCGCCGGCAGGGCGCCGTGGTGGTCGCCTCGGCCGGCAACGACGCGCAGGACCTCGGCGCCGTCCGCACCGACGAGCGCAGCCCCAACGACCGCACCACCGGACCCCCGCAGACCCGCGAGCTGGGCCCCGACTGCCTCCGGCTGCCCGGCGAACTGCCCGGCGTGGTCACCGTGACCGCCGTCGACCGGGACGGCCGCCCGTCCGCCTACACCAACCACGGGCGCGGCCGGGTTTCGCTCGCCGCCCCCGGCGGGGACCCGGACGGCGGCACCCGGGGGGCGGTGGTCTCCGACTGGCCCGGCGAGCGGTACGCCGCACTGGCCGGCACCTCGATGGCCGCGGCGCACGTCACCGGCGCGGTCGCGGTGGCCGCCGCGCTGCACCCGGACTGGGACGCCGACCGGCTCGCCGCGCTGCTGGCCAGCGCCGCGGACGCCGCCTGTACGCCCGGCCCGCACGCCTGCGGCGACCACGAGTACTACGGCGCCGGGGCGCTGGTCCTGCCGCGCTGAGCCGCCGCCCGGAAAACCGGGTGACGGGCCGGGGCGGGCGGGCGAGGATCGGGGGATGGACGTCTTCCTCACCACCGAGCGGCTGGTGCTGCGCCGCTTCACCGCCGCCGACGTGGACGCCCTGGTCGAACTGGACGCCGACCCGGAGGTGACCCGCTACCTGACCGGCGGACGGCCCACTCCCCGGGAGGTGGTCGAGCACACCCTGCTGCCGCTCTACCTGGACCACTACCGCCGGTACGGCGACCTCGGCTGGTGGGCCGCCGAGGAGCGGGCGGGCGGGGCCTTCCTCGGCTGGTTCGAGTTCCGGCCCCCGGACGGCGACCGCGCCGAGGTCGAGCTGGGCTACCGGCTGCGCCGCCCGGCCTGGGGGCGCGGCTACGCCACCGAGGGCGCCCGGGCGCTGATCCGCCGGGGCTTCACCGGGCTCGGCGTCGAGCGGGTGGCGGCGTACACCATGGCGGTCAACGCCGGCTCGCGGCGGGTGATGGAGAAGGCGGGGCTCTCGTACGTGCGGACCTTCCACGAGGATTATCCGGAGCCGGTCCCGGGCAGTGAGCACGGCGAGGTCGAGTACGCCCTGACGGCGGCCGGCTGGCGCCCGTAGGGACCGGCGGGACGGTCCGGGATACTGATGGGCATGAGGCTGACGGAGTTCTGGCGGCGGATGTACGAGCACTTCGGCGAGGTGTACGCGGAGTCCTTCGCGAGCGACCACGTGATGAGCGAACTCGGCGGGCGGACGGTCCGTCAGGCGCTGGAGGCGGGCTGGGAGGCCAAGGACGTCTGGCGGGTGGTCTGCGACACCCAGGGCGTCTCCTCCGCGCTCCGCTGACCGGGCCCGGCCCCGACCCCCGGCGGCGACCCCCGTCCGATGCTCGAACGCACGTCGGAGATGGGTCAGACTGTGCGGGTGGCAAGCAGTGCAGAACAGCAGAATTCGGACAGGTCGGCGCAGGTCGCCGACGAGGCCGCGGGCCCTACGCCCGTCTCCCCGCCCGCGCCGCCGTCGGGAGCGGGGCCGACCCGTACCGCGGGGGACGGCCTCTGGGGTTCCGGCATGCCGCGCTGGCTGCCCCGGGCGATGGTGCTGGCGCTGGTCCTGGTCGGGCTGTTCCAGCTCGCCGACTGGGCCTTCCACGAGCTGATCGACCTCTTCGTGATGCTGCTGGTCTCCTTCTTCCTGTCGCTGGCGCTGGAGCCCGCGGTGGACCGGATGGCCGCCCGCGGGGTGCGCCGGGGGGTCGGCACCTTCCTGGTCTTCGTCGTGCTGGCGATCGCCGTCGCCGGCTTCGTGACGGCGCTCGGCACCCTGCTGGTCGACCAGGTGGCGAAGATCGCCGGCGACCTCCCGCACCTGCTCGACAATCTGATCGACTGGGTCAACCGCACCTTCCACCAGGAACTCTCGCTGGACGAGTTGCAGAAGAAGCTGCTCAAGGACTCCGGCGCGATCGAGAGCTACGCGCAGTCGGCCGCGGACAACGTCTGGGGTGTCTCCTCGACCCTGATCGGCGGGCTGTTCCAGGCCTTCACCGTTGGCCTCTTCACCTTCTACTTCACCGCCGACGGGCCCCGGGTGCGGCGGACCGTCTGCTCGATGCTGCCGCCCGCCAAGCAGGCCGAGGTGCTGCGCGCCTGGGAGATCGCGCTGGCCAAGACCGGCGGCTACCTCTACTCCCGGGCCCTGCTCGCGGTCGCCTCCTCGCTCGCGCACTGGGTGATGTTCGCGCTGCTCGACCTCCCGTACGCGGCCGCGCAGGCGGTCTGGGTCGGTGTCATGTCGCAGTTCGTGCCGACCATCGGCACCTATCTGGCGGGGGCGCTGCCGGTGCTGGTGGCGCTCACCACCGACGAGCCGGTGGACGCGGTCTGGGTGCTGGTGTTCGTGGTGGTCTACCAGCAGATCGAGAACTACCTGCTGCACCCGCGGATCACCGCGAAGACGGTGGACGTGCACCCGGCGGTGGCGTTCGGCTCGGTGCTCGCGGGCGCGGCGCTGCTCGGCGGGGTCGGCGCGCTGATCGCCATCCCGGCGGCGGCCACCTTGCAGGGCTTCGTCGGCACGTACGTCCGGCGGTACGAGGTGACCGACCCGCGGGTCGACCGCGGCGAGCAGCGCCGACAGCGGCGGGCGCTGCGCCGGGAGGCGGCGCGCCGGCTGCGGCGGATGGTCGGCGGGGACTCGGACCGGAAGTAGCCCGGAGTCGATCAAGGCTCGAACGGCATAGGCTTGATTCGAACACGTGTTCTTTGTACTCTCCGGCGCAGAGTTCTCCCCAGGCGGAG
Organism: Kitasatospora sp. NPDC008115; assembly: GCF_042957205.1. Taxonomy (NCBI): domain Bacteria; kingdom Bacillati; phylum Actinomycetota; class Actinomycetes; order Kitasatosporales; family Streptomycetaceae; genus Kitasatospora; species Kitasatospora sp. NPDC008115. Next base: position 27,493 of record NZ_JBIBHU010000021.1, read on the forward strand.
CCGGGTCGGAGCCGATTGTCGGTGGGACGCGCTAGCGTCGAGGACGATGAAGCGCACAGCACAGAACCCGAGGGTGGAAGCCATGGCAGGTACGGACCGCGAGAAGGCCCTTGAGACGGCGCTCGCCCAGATCGAGCGGCAGTTCGGCAAGGGCTCGGTGATGCGCCTCGGCGAGAAGGCCAACGAGCCGGTCGAGGTGATCTCCACCGGGTCCACCGCCCTGGACGTCGCCCTCGGGGTCGGCGGCATCCCGCGCGGCCGGGTGATCGAGATCTACGGCCCCGAGTCCTCCGGCAAGACCACGCTGACCCTGCACCTGGCGGCCAACGCCCAGAAGGCCGGCGGCACGGTCGCCTTCGTCGACGCGGAGCACGCGCTCGACCCGGAGTACGCCAAGAAGCTCGGCGTGGACACCGACGCCCTGCTGGTCAGCCAGCCGGACACCGGTGAGCAGGCCCTGGAGATCACCGACATGCTGATCCGCTCCGGCGCGATCGACCTGGTGATCATCGACTCCGTGGCGGCGCTGGTCCCGCGCGCGGAGATCGAGGGCGAGATGGGCGACTCGCACGTCGGTCTGCAGGCGCGTCTGATGAGCCAGGCGCTGCGGAAGATCGCCGGTGCGCTGAACCAGTCGAACACCACCGCGATCTTCATCAACCAGCTGCGCGAGAAGATCGGCGTGATGTTCGGCTCGCCGGAGACCACGACCGGTGGCCGGGCGCTGAAGTTCTACGCCTCGGTCCGTCTGGACATCCGCCGGATCGAGACCCTGAAGGACGGCACCGAGGCGGTCGGCAACCGCACCCGCGTCAAGGTCGTCAAGAACAAGGTCGCCGCGCCGTTCAAGCAGGCCGAGTTCGACATCCTCTACGGCGTGGGCATCAGCCGTGAGGGCGGCCTGATCGACATGGGCGTCGAGCACGGCTTCATCCGCAAGTCGGGCGCCTGGTACACCTACGAGGGCGACCAGCTCGGCCAGGGCAAGGAGAACGCCCGCAACTTCCTGCGGGACAACCCGCAGCTGGCCGACGAGATCGAGCGGAAGATCAAGGGCAAGCTGGGCATCGGCCCCAAGGTCGAGGAGCCGGCGGCCGACGCCGCGGCGGGTGCCGCCGAGCCGGCGGCCAAGCCGATCACCGCGACCGCCGCCAAGACGGCCGCGGCGAAGAAGACGGCGGCGGCCGCCAAGGCCTGAGCCGTTGACGCAGCACAGTGGGCCGGCCGGCCCGGAGGAGGACGACGACTACGGGCCGCCGGACTGGTTCGCGGCCGTGGCCGAACCGGAGCCCGGGCCCGGACCCGAGCCCGAGTTCGGACCGGAGCGCGTCCGGTCCGCACCGAGGTCCGCATCGAGGCCCGCCGCGCGGCCGGCGGACGTCGGGGAGCTCGGGCTCGTCTCCGCCTCCGAGCTGCCCTCGGGGCGGCGTCGGCGCCGCTCGGCCGTCGAGAGCGACCGGGACGACCCGGGCGACGGAGCGGGGGCGGCCGGTCACGGGGGTGCGGCCGCCCCCGCCCCGGCGTTCCCGGAGGAGCGGCCGCGGCGGCGCTCCGGCCGTTCCCGGCGCGGGTCCGACCACGAGGGTCCGGATGGCCCGGACAACTCGGAGGACGCGGACGGTGCTTCCGGGCGTCCCGGCCCGTCCCGGCGTTCCCGGGCCGAGGAGCCGGCCGACCCCGAGGGCCGGGCCCGGGACATCTGCCTGCGCCTGCTCACCGGCGCGGCCAGGACCCGCAAGCAGCTCGCCGACGCCCTGCGCAAGCGGGAGATCCCGGAGGAGGTCGCCGAGGAGGTGCTGACCCGGCTGGAGGAGGTCGGGCTGATCGACGACGCGGCCTTTGCCCGCGCCTGGGTGGAGTCCCGGCACAGTGTCCGGGGCCTGTCCCGGCGCGCGCTGGCGCAGGAGCTGCGGACCAAGGGGGTCGCCGGGGACCTCGCCGAGCAGGCCCTCGCCCAGCTCGACCCGGACGACGAGACCGAGGCGGCCCGCGCCCTGGTCGAGCGCCGGCTGCGGACCACCCGGGGCCTGGAACGGCAGACCCGCACCCGCCGGCTGGTCGGCGTGCTCGCCCGTCGCGGCTACTCCGAAGGGCTGGCCTTCCGGGTGGTCCGCGAGGCGTTGGACGAGGAGGAGGCCGGCGCCGGGGACCACGGTGCGGCGTACGGGGACACGGCGTACGAGGACTGACGCCCGGGTCACCGGGGGTTACCCGACGGTTGGTCAACTGCCTGGCCAGTCTTGACCGTTTCGTAACCCGCGCTTAGCCTCGCACTCAGTGCGGGAGCACGTCGATCATCCCTCGGCCACCCCCGGCCGCGCTCCCGGCCATGCCTGCGGTCCGGCGGTTGCGGGCCGGCCGCGCGAGGGTCCCGGGCGGAGTGCCGCGGTGGGACGGGGAGTGGGCAGCATGAGGATCGCGGTGGGCGCCGGACCGGCCGCCTCCCTGCTGGTGGCGGCCGTGCTGGCGGCCCTGGCGACGGCCTGGCTGCTGGCCCGGCGGATCCGAGGCGCGCAGCGCCGGGCCGTCGCCGAGACCGAGCGGGCGCGACGGCAGGCCGAACAGCAGGCGGACCGGCTGCGCGCCGAACTCGACCGGCGCGAGCAGTGGTTGGCCGGCGAGCTCGACCGGCTGCGCGCCCGCGAGGGCGAACTCGCCGAGCGGACGGCCGAGGTGGCACGCGCCCGCGACGAGGCGGCGGAGCTGATCCGGCACCGGGCGGCCGAACTTGAGCGGACCGCCGGACTCTCCGCGGACCAGGCGCGCGCCGAACTCGTCCGCGCCGCCGAGGCGCAGGCCCGCCGGGAGGCGGCGGTCGCCGTCCGGGAGATCGAGCGCGCCGCCCGCGAGGAGGGCGAGCAGCGGGCCCGGGGCATCGTGGCCGGGGCGATCCAGCGGCTGGCGGCCGAGCAGACCGCGGAGACCGCGGTGTCGGTGTTCCGGCTGCCCACCGAGGAGATGAAGGGCCGGGTGATCGGGCGCGAGGGCCGCAACATCAAGACCTTCGAGGCCGTCACCGGCGTCAATCTGATCATCGACGACACCCCGGCGGTGGTGCAGCTCTCCTGCTTCGACCCGGTCCGCCGGGAGACCGCCCGGCTCACCCTGGAACAGCTGGTCGAGGACGGCCGGATCCACCCGCTGCGGATCGAGCACGTCCACGCGCGCAGCCGCGCCGAGGTGGAGCGCCGCTGCGTGCGGGCCGGCGAGGACGCGCTGCTCGCCGCCCGGGTCGGCGGCATGCACCCGGAGCTGGTCCGCACCCTGGGCACCCTGCGCTACCGGGCCTCGTACGGGCAGAACGTGCTCGGCCACCTGGTGGAGTCGGCGCACCTGGCCGGGATGATGGCCGCCGAGCTGGGGGTGGATCCGGAGCCGGTGCGGCGTGCGGCGCTGCTGCACGACATCGGCAAGGCGCTGAGCCACGAGGTCGAGGGCAGCCACGCGGCGGTCGGCGCGGACTTCGCCCGGCGGCACGACGAGCCGGCGGACGTGGTGCACGCGATCGCCGCGCACCACGGCGAGGTGGAGCCGAAGACCGTGGAGGCGGTGCTGGTGCAGGCCGCCGACGCCTGCTCGGGCGGGCGGCCGGGCGCGCGCAAGGAGTCGCTGGAGGTGTACGTGCGCCGGCTGGAGCGGCTGGAGGCGATCGCCCGGGCGCACGACGGCGTGGCGGACGTCTACGCGATGCAGGCCGGCCGCGAGGTCCGGGTGATGGTCCGCCCGGAGGTGGTGGACGACCTCGGGGCGCAGATGATCGCCCGCGAGGTCGCCAAGCAGGTCGCCGAGGAGCTGACCTACCCGGGCCAGATCCGGGTCACGGTGGTCCGGGAGAGCCGGGTCACCGAGGTGGCCCGCTAGGAGCGTCGGCGCCCTGGGCACCGGCCGGGCGGGCGGTCGGCGGCTCCGGCTCGGGCTCGGGAACGCCGGTGAGCGAGGCCGGGCCGCCCCGGGCCCGGTCGGCCAGCGCCTGGAGGTCCTCGGCGTCCGCGCCCTGGGTGACCCCGACGAGGTGGCCGTCGGGCCGGATCAGCAGCACGGTGTGCGGTCCCGCGCCCGGGTAGGCCTCGGTGACCAGGACCTCGGCCGGCACCGGCAGCGCGGCGGCGACCTCGGCCAGCCGGGGCATCAGCCCGGCGCCGAGCCAGCGCTCGGCGGACCAGACGGCGGTGCCGGGGGCGACCAGCAGCAGCAGGAAGCCGGCGCCGAGCCGGGCGTGCAGCTGGTCCGGGGTGCCGTCGGTGGCCAGTACCGGCAGGTCGGGGACGAGCACACCGGGCGCGGTGGCGGGCAGCAGTTCGCTGAGCGAGGTGGCGCCGCGGGTGCCGCGCTGGACCGGGACCCGCCCGGGCACGCCCGCGGGGGCGGCCGGGTAGGCGGGGGCGCCGCCGAACCGGCCGGTGCCGAGGTGGCCGTCGGCGAGCAGCGGCGCGTGCTTGCGGAACGAGCCGGTGAGCAGCGAGCGCCGGGTCTGCGCCCAGCCGCGCAGCGGGCGCAGCAGCGGCATGGACTGGTCGACGGCGCGCAGCCGGGCGCCGACCGCGCCGCGCCGCTCGGCCTCGTAGCCGTCGAGCAGGGAGCCGCCGGGCTGCGGGCCGCCGGAGTGGAGGTGCCACGCGAGGGCGAGCCGCCAGGCCAGGTTGTCGGCGTCGCGCAGGCCGTCGGTGAGGTTCTGCATGCCGAGCGCGCCGTGCAGGTGGGCGGCGTCGCCGGCCAGGAAGCAGCGGCCGACCCGGAAACGGGCGGCCAGCCGCTGCTGGGCGGTGTGGTCGGCGGCGGCGAGCAGGTCGAACTTCGGGAGTTCGCCGCACCAGCCGGTGAGGGTGGCGGTGACCCGGGTGAGCAGGGTGTCGCCGGTGACGATGCCGGGCCAGGTGGCGTGCGGGTCGACCGGTTCGGTGACGGTGGGCCGGCCCGGGGGGAGCCGCCAGTCGAGCCGCCAGACGCCCTGCGGCAGCGGGCGGGCGGTGGCCTCGCGGTCGCCGCGCCACGGCGGCTCGCGGTGCAGCCGGGGTTCGGTGAACGGCAGGTCGACCCGGACGGTCGCGACGGCGCTGCGGTCGACGGCGGGCCGGCCGGGGAAGCGGATCTTCAGCAGTTTGCGGACGGCCGAGCGGGCGCCGTCGCAGCCGACCAGGTGGCTGCCGCGCCACCAGGTCTCGGTGCCGTCCTTGGGGCTGCGGGAGAGCACGCTGACGCCGTCGCGGTCCTGTTCGAGCCGGGTGACCCGGCTGAGCGGGACCAGTCGGACCAGCGGGGTGCCGGTGAGGGCGTCCTGGAGTCCGCGCTGCAGGCGGTGCTGGGGAAGGTGCAGGACGGGGGTGTCGGAGAGGTCGATCCGGAGCACCTCCTGGCGGCGGCGCCAGACGGTGAAGGCGTCCCAGCGGGCGGCGTCGGCGGCGGCCCGGGGGTAGCCGATCCTGGTGAGGAAGGCGGCGGTCCCGCTGCCGAGGACGACGCTGCGAGGGCTCTCGGGGCAGAGCCCGGAGCCCTCGTCGAGGACGACGGTCGGCACCTCGTGCCGGGCGAGCGCGAGGGCCAGGGCCAGGCCGACCGGCCCGGCCCCGACCACGATCACCGGGTCCATGCCGGCCCCTTCGGGCCCGGACGGTCCGCTGCGGTGCGGCCGTGGACCTCCGGGCAGGGGCCGTTCGACGAGGTGGCGTCATATGCCGCGTGGATGCTCCCGGATGGTGTCACGAAGAGCAATGCAACAGTTCACCTGCGTGCCCGTCAAGCAGCAGATGAAGTGCGCCGGTTCGCGCCGCTTCGGCCGCGTGCCTCGATCCACCGGGCGAGCGCGGTGAGCAGCAGGCACATCGCGATGTAGACGGGCCCGATCACGAGCACCACGGGGATGTAGGGGAAGCCCGCGGCGTTGATCGGCTGGGTGGCGATGGCCTTGCCGACAAAGAGCAGCTCGGAGTAGGTGATGACGAAGCCGAGCGAGGTGTCCTTGAGGGTGACGACCAGCTGGCCGATCATCGAGGGCAGCATCGAGCGGACCGCCTGCGGGACCAGGATGGTCGTCATCACCTGGGTCTTGCGCATCCCGAGCGCGAACGCCGCCTCGCCCTGGCCCCGGGGGACGGCGTTGACGCCGCTGCGGATGATCTCCGCCTGGACCGAGCCGTTGTAGAGGCTGAGCCCGAGCACCAGCGCCCACAGCGGGTCCTTGGCGAAGAACCCGTAGTAGAGGGCGACGATCAGGATCAGCAGCGGCATCGCCCGGAAGAACTGGACGAAGGAGACGCACGCCCAGCGCACCGGCCGGTGGTCGGAGAGCTGCCCGGCGGCCAGCAGCGCGCCCAGCACCAGCGAGAACACCGCGGCCAGCCCGAAGGCCCGCAGGGTGGCGAGCAGGCCGTCGACGATCCGCTGCTGGATGGTCGTGTACTGGAACGCGTCCCAGAGCAGGGGGTCGAACTGGCCGTTGTCGTTCAGCGCGCTGAAGGCGTACCAGAGCAGCCCGGCGATGCCGAGCAGCGAGAGCACCCCGAAGACCCGGTAGCGGGTGCGGGCCCTGGGGCCGGGGGCGTCGAAGAGGACGCCGGCCGTCGTGGGACGGGTGAGGAGCTTGCTCATCGGGCCACCGCCAGTCGGGACTCCAGGAAGCGGAACAGCAGGGCGACGGTGGCGCTGATCAGCAGGTAGGCGCAGGCCACCCAGAAGAAGATCGCGAAGATCGAGTAGCCGTCCCCGTCGGAGAACCCCTGCTGGACGCTGTACAGCTCGCCGACGCTGAACGCGCCGGCGATCGCGGAGTTCCTGGGCAGGGCGATGAAGACGCTGCTCATCGGCGCCAGCACGGTTCGGGCCGCCTGCGGCAGGACGATGTGCACCAGGGTCTGGCCGAAGGTCAGGCCGAGGCTGCGGGCGGCCTCGGCCTGGCCGAGCGGCACCGTGTTGATGCCGGAGCGCAGCACCTCGCAGACGAACGCGGCGGTGTAGCCGCCGAGCGCCAGCACCGCGAAGGTGAGGTGGTCGAAGTGCACGCCGAGCGGCGGGAGGCCGAAGGTCACGGCGAAGAACAGCACGGTCAGCGGGGTGTTGCGGAAGATCGTCACCCACAGGGTGCCGAAGGCCCGCAGGACCGGGATCGGGGAGACCCGGAAGGCCGCCAGCAGGGTGCCCAGCAGCAGGGCGAGCAGCGCGCTGAGCGCGCTCAGCTCGATCGTCTGCAGGAAGCCGTCGCGGAACAGCGCGAAGTTGCCGTTCTCGAACAGGAAGCCCATCCGGCGGCCCTCCTCTCAGGGGTTCGTCGACCCGGGGGTCGGGCGGATCAGTAGCGGTCGAGGGCCGGCGGCTGCGGCGCGGTGGAGCCGGAGAGGCCGAGGGTGGCGTCGTAGGCCTTCTTCCAGTCGCCGTTGTCCTGGTGGGCCTTGATCGCGTCGTTGATCGCGTCGCGCAGCGCCTTGTCGTCCTTGTTCAGGCCGACGCCGTAGTTCTCCTTGGTGAACGTCTGGCCGACCACCTTGAGCTTGGGCGCGTACTTGGAGGCGTAGCCCTTGAGGATGGCGTCGTCGGTGGTGACCGCGTCGACCTCGCCGGACGACAGCTTCTCGACGCAGGCCGAGTAGGTGTCGAACTGGGTGATCTTCGGCGAGTACTTCTCGATGTTCTTGATCGAGGTCGAGCCGGTGGCGGTGCAGACGTTCTTGCCGTTCAGCGAGTCCGGGCCGGTGATGGCGGTGTTGTCGGCCTTGACCAGCAGGTCCTGGCCGGCGATGTAGTACGGCCCGGCGAAGGAGACGGTCTTCTTGCGCTCGTCGTTGATGCTGTAGGTGCCGACGTAGAAGTCGATCTGGCCCTTGGAGATGGCCGGCTCGCGCTGCGAGGAGACCAGGGTCTGCCACTTGATCTGCTGCGGGGTGAAGCCGAGGTCGGCGGCGACCATCTTGGCGATCTCGATGTCGAAGCCGCTGCGGTCGCCGGTGGCGAGGTCCTCGAAGCCGAGGAACGGCTGGTCGGCCTTGGCGCCGATGATCAGTTGGCCGCGCTGCTTGGCGGCGGCCAGGATCGCCGAGTCCACCTTGACGTCGGTCTTCACGGCGTAGGTGGGCAGGGCCGGTGCGGGGGTGCCGCCGGCACCGGTGGCGGCGGCGCCGGGGGTGCCGTCCTTGCCGCAGGCGGCGGTGGCGGTGAGCGCGACGGCACAGAGCGCGACGGCGAAGGTGCGACGAGTCCTCATGAGGGTGCTCTCCTCGGGCTGGGCCACGGTTCAACCGGGCTCTGGCGAAGGGAAGTTCGAAGGTGGGGCAAGCGGGCGGGCGGGCGCGCGGCGGCGCCCTTGCCGCCGTCGGCCGGGATCCGGCCCGGGGGAGTCAGTGGTGCAGGATCTTGGAGAGGAAGTCCTTGGCGCGCTCGGAGCGCGGCGCGGTGAAGAAGGCCTCCGGGGTGTTCTGCTCGACGATCCGGCCGTCGGCCATGAACAGGACCCGGTTGGCGGCGGAGCGGGCGAAGCCCATCTCGTGGGTGACGACCACCATGGTCATGCCGTCGGCGGCCAGCCGGCGCATGACCTCCAGCACCTCGTTGATCATCTCGGGGTCGAGCGCCGAGGTGGGCTCGTCGAAGAGCATCACCTTCGGGTTCATCGCCAGCGCCCGGGCGATCGCGACGCGCTGCTGCTGGCCGCCGGACAGCTGGGCCGGGAACTTCGCGGCCTGGGCGCCGACGCCGACCCGGTCCAGCAGCTCCCGGGCGGTCGCCACGGCCTGGTCGCGGGCGATGCCGCGGACCTTGACCTGGCCGAGGACCACGTTCTCCAGCACGGTCTTGTGGGCGAACAGGTTGAAGCTCTGGAACACCATGCCGACCTCGGCCCGCAGCCGGGCCAGCTCGCGGCCCTCGGCGGGCAGCGGGCGGCCGTCGATGGTGATCGTTCCGGAGTCGATGGTCTCCAGCCGGTTGATCGTCCGGCACAGGGTGGACTTGCCCGAGCCGGACGGGCCGATCAGCACGACCACCTCGCCCTGCCGGATCTCCAGGTCGATGTCCTGGAGCACGTGCAGCGCACCGAAGTGCTTGTTCACGTTGCGCAGGACCACCAGCGGATCGGCGTCGGCGCGGGAGTCCTTCCCGAGGCTCGTGGTCATCGCGCCGGCTCCCTCTGGTCGGCCGCGGGGGAGGCTAACTCCCTTGGGCGGCAATGGCGGTAGGAATCCGAGGGCCGCGACCGGCGGAGTCGCGACCCTCGGTGGGGCGACCATAGGAGGCCTGACGATGTCTCGTCAGCCGATCTGAGCGGAACTTGAGGATCACGATCCGGCCACACGATCGGCGGGTGCTGTTCACCGGGGGCCGTACCGGGCACAGTGGCAGCGTCGGCGGCCGCCGACCGTCGGCGCCGGACAAGAGCGCCCCGGAGGCGAGCGGGCGCCCGACGACAGCGGCGGCCATGATCGCGGAGCCCCGGCGGGGCCGCGCGCCCCGGCCGCCGTCACCGGCCGAGCCTGGCGTCCGGGCCGTACCTGGCCCATACTGCGCAGAACCGGGACCTTGCCCGGCAGGGGGAGCCGTCACGACCGTACGACGGCCGCGGGAGAGACCGCGGGAGACCCCCGGAGCACCGTCCGGGAGAGGAGGAGACACATGCGACTGCTGCTCGTCGAGGACGACGAACGGGTGGCCGCCGCGCTGGTCGCGGTCCTGGGCCGGCACGGTTTCCAGGTCCGGCACGCCCGCAGCGGCCACGAGGCGCTGGACGCCCTGGTGCCGGACGGCAACGAGCCCTACCGGGTGGTCCTGCTCGACCTCGGCCTGCCCGACCGGGACGGCTTCGAGGTCTGCAGCCGGATCCGGGCCGGCAGCGGCGTGCCGGTGATCATGGTGACCGCGCGCGCCGACATACGCTCCCGGATCCACGGCCTCAACCTCGGAGCCGACGACTACATCACCAAGCCCTACGACATGGGCGAGCTGCTCGCCCGGATCCACGCCGTCGCCCGCCGCGGCGCCGCCCCCGCCGCCGTCGCCGTGCCCGCCCCGGACGCCGTCCCGCAGCAGCGCGGCCCGCTGGAGTCCCGCGGCATCGTGATCGACCGCGAGCGCCGCCGGGTCAGCGTCGACGGCCGGGACGTGCCGCTCACCCGCAAGGAGTTCGACCTGCTGGCGCTGCTCGCGCAGAGCCCCGGCGTGGTCTACCGCCGCGAGCAGATCTTCAGCGAGGTCTGGCGAAGCGGCTGGGAGGGCAACGGCCGCACCCTGGAGGTGCACATCGGCTCGCTGCGCACCAAGCTCGCCCTGCCCGGCCTGGTCGAGGCGGTCCGGGGCGTCGGCTACCGGCTGATACCCGAGTGCCCCACCGCCGCCGACAGCCAGCCCCCGGCCCGCGCGGAGCACTGACCGCACGTGCGCACCCGCCTGCTCGGCATCCTGCTGTCGCTGATGCTCTGCGTGCTCGCCGCGCTCGGCATGCCGCTCGCGGCGGCGTTCGCGGCCGCCGAGCAGAGCCGGGTGGTCGTCGACCGGCTCGACGACGCCGCCCGGTTCGCGCAGGACCTGCCGACCTCCGGTTCCGGCCTGGAGTCCGCGCTCAAGGGCGACCCCCAGCCCGCCCCCGGCGACCTCAGCCGCCGGCACGCGCTGGACACCGAGGTGGCGCGCTACCACGAGCTCTACGGGGTGCGGATCGGCATCTTCCAGCGCGACGGCATGCCGATCGCGGTCGCCCCGTCCGACTGGCGGGTGCCCGCCAGCGGCTGGGCCGACCAGGCCTTCCAGGAGGCGCTGGACGGCCGGCGCAGCCACAACCCGCCGCAGGTCTGGCCGTGGACCCCGGACCGCACGCTCACCGTCGCCACCCCGGTGGTCCGCGACGGCGACGTGGTCGCCGTGGTGCTCAGCGAGTCCCCGACCGAGGCGCTTCGCGCCCGGGTGGTGCGCAAGTGGCTGGTGATCGGGGCCGGCGAGGCCGCCGCGATGATCGTCGCGGTGCTGCTCGCCGCCCGGCTCACCGAGTGGGTGCTGCGCCCGGTCCGCACCCTGGACCGGGCCACCCACGACATCGCCACCGGCCGGATGAACGCCCGGGTGGCGCCCGGCGGCGGCCCGCCCGAGCTGCAGCGGCTCGCCCGCTCGTTCAACGAGATGGCCGACCACGTGGTGCTCGCCCTGGACCAGCAGAAGGCCTTCGTCGCCGACGCCTCGCACCAGCTGCGCAACCCGCTGGCGGCGCTGCTGCTGCGGGTCGAGCTGCTGGGCCTGGAACTGCCCGAGGGGCACGAAGAGGAGCTCGGCGGGGTGCGCGAGGAGGGCGCCCGGCTGGCCCGGGTGCTGGACGACCTGCTCGGGCTGGCCACCGCCGAGCACGCCCGCCCCGAGCCCGAGCCCACCGACCTGGCCGTGCTCACCCTGGAGCGGGTGGACGCCTGGCGGCCGCTGGCCGGGCGGCGCGGGATCGAGCTGGTCTGGGAGGGCCCGGCGCTGGCGCTCGGCATGGCGGACCCGATCGGTTTCGGCAGCGCGCTGGACGCGGTGCTCGACAACGCGCTGAAGTTCGGCCCCGCGGGGAGCCGGGTGCGGGCGCTGGTCGCCGTGCGGCAGGAAGAGGTCGCGGTGACCGTCTCGGACCAGGGCCCCGGCCTCACCGAGGAGGAGCTGGCCAGGGCCGGCGACCGCTTCTGGCGCAGCACCCGGCACCAGAACGTGGACGGCTCGGGCCTCGGGCTGTCGATCGCCCGCACCCTGCTCCAGGCGGCCGGCGGCTCGCTCACCTTCGGCACCGCGACCCCGTCCGGCCTCGCGGTCACCCTCGCGGTGCCCCGGGCGGAGCGCAGGAAGGCCTAGCTCAGGGCTTCACCGAGCGGTAGTAGCGGGCCGCGCCCTCGTGCAGCGGGAGCGGGTCGGTGTAGACGGCGGTGCGCAGGTCGACCAGCTGGGCGGCGTGCACCTGGGCGCCGATCTGGTCGCGGCTGTCGATCACCGCCCGGGTCATGCCCTGGACCAGGTCGTCGTCCACGTCCGCCCGGGTGATCAGCAGGTTGGGCACGGCGACGGTGGCGACCGCCGCCTGCGGCTCGGCCTTCGGGTAGGTGCCCTTCGGCATGGTGGCCGCCCGGTAGGCGTCCGTCCCGCCGCCCTCGACCAGGTGGACCCGCTCGGCGAGGTCGCCCAGCGGCACGATCCGGATCCTGACGTGCTCGGACAGCTCGGTGAGCGCGGTGGTCGGCAGGCCGCCGGACCAGAAGAACGCGTCCAGTTGCCCGGCCCGCAGCTCGTTCGCCGCGTCGCCGATGCCCAGGAACGCCGGGGTGATGTCGCGGTCCGGGTTCAGCCCGGCGGCCGCCAGCAGCCGGCGGGTCACCAGGTTCACACCGGAGAGCGACTGGCCGACCCCGACCCGCAGGCCCTTGAGGTCGGCGGCGCTGTGCACGGGGGAGCCGGCCGGCACGATCAGCTGGAGGTAGTCGTCGTAGAGCCGGGCGATGGCCCGCAGCTTCTCCCGGCCGGGGCCGGTGTACTGGGCCACGGAGTCGGCGGTGGCGATCGCGAAGTCGTCCCGGCCCGAGGTGACCCGGGCCAGGTTGTCGATCGAGCCCTCGGAGTTGTCCAGCTCCAGCCGGACCCCGGGCATCGCCTTGGCCAGGTGGGCGTCCAGCAGCTTGCCGTACCGGTCGTACACGCCCTGCTCGACGCCGGTGGCCAGCCTGGTCTCGCCGCTGGGGCGCCCCGCCGAGCCGTCCGTCGACAGCCACCAGCCGCCCAGGCCCGTGAGCACCAGCACCAGGGCCAGCACGATCCGCCACAGCGGCCGGCGGGCCGCGGCGCGGAGACGGGAGGGGGTGCGGGGGGCCATGGAAGGGATAGTGCCAGGCGCATCGGCCGAACGGGAGGGAAAACCTCTTCACGGGTGCCCGTACTCTGGTTGGGTGAGCGGTGACAGCGGATCGAAGAGCTACAAGGTCGTCACGTACGGCTGCCAGATGAACGTCCACGACTCCGAGCGGCTCTCCGGGCTGCTGGAGGACGCGGGGTACGTCAAGGCCGGGCGGGACGGCGACCCCGACCTGGTGGTGTTCAACACCTGCGCGGTGCGGGAGAACGCCGACAACAAGCTGTACGGCAACCTCGGGCAGCTGGCCCCGGTCAAGAGCCGCCACCAGGGCATGCAGATCGCCGTCGGCGGCTGCCTGGCGCAGAAGGACCGCGACACCATCGTCCGCAAGGCCCCCTGGGTCGACGTGGTCTTCGGCACTCACAACATCGGCCACCTGCCGGCCCTGCTGGAGCGGGCCGCGGTCGAGCGCAAGGCCCAGGTCGAGATCCTGGAGTCGCTGGAGACCTTCCCCTCCACGCTGCCCACCCGCCGGGAGTCCGCCTACGCCGCGTGGGTCGCGATCTCGGTCGGCTGCAACAACACGTGCACCTTCTGCATCGTCCCCGCGCTGCGCGGCAAGGAGGAGGACCGCCGCCCCGGCGACGTCCTCGCCGAGATCGAGGCGCTGGTCGACGAGGGCGTCATCGAGGTCACCCTGCTCGGCCAGAACGTCAACGCCTACGGCTCCGACCTGGGCGACCGCGAGGCCTTCTCCAAGCTGCTGCGCGCCGCCGGCCAGATCGAGGGCCTGGAGCGGATCCGCTTCACCTCGCCGCACCCGCGCGACTTCACCGACGACGTGATCGCCGCGATGGCCGAGACCCCGAGCGTGATGCACCAGCTGCACATGCCGCTGCAGTCCGGCTCCGACACCGTCCTGAAGGCGATGCGCCGCTCCTACCGGCAGGAGCGCTTCCTGAACATCATCCGCAAGGTGCGGGAGGCGATGCCGGACGCGGCCATCTCCACCGACATCATCGTGGGCTTCCCCGGCGAGACCGAGGAGGACTTCGAGGAGACCATGAAGGTCGTCCGCGAGGCCCGCTTCACCAACGCCTTCACCTTCCAGTACTCCAAGCGCCCGGGCACCCCGGCCGCCGAGATGGACGACCAGATCCCGAAGGCGGTCGTCCAGGCCCGCTACGACCGGCTGATCGCCCTCCAGGAGGAGATCTCCTGGGAGGAGAACAAGAAGCAGGTCGGCCGCACCCTGGAGATCCTGGTCGCCGAGGGCGAGGGCAAGAAGGACGACAGGACCGACCGGCTCTCCGGCCGGGCGCCCGACAACCGGCTGGTGCACTTCACCAGGCCCGCCGAGCCGGTCCGCCCGGGCGACATGGTCACGGTGGAGATCACCTACGCCGCCCCGCACCACCTGCTGGCCGAGGGCCCGGCGCTCTCGGTGCGCCGCACCCGGGCGGGCGACGCCTGGGAGAAGCGCCAGGCCAAGCCCGCCGCCAAGCCGGCCGGCGTGATGCTGGGCCTGCCGTCGATCGGCGCCCCGGCGGCGCTGCCGCTCGCCGCCCCGGCCGGCGGCGCCTGCTGCGGCGACTGACCGCGTCCGAACGCGCGTGCGGCCCGGCGGGACCCTTCGGTCCTGCCGGGCCGTTCGGCGTTCTTGGCTAGAGTGATCCACATGCTGGTTGCCGCCGCCGTCTGTCCCTGTCCGCCGCTGCTCGTCCCCGAGGTCGCCGCCGGGGCGGCGGCCGAGCTGGAGCCGCTGCGCGCGGCCTGCGACGAGGCGCTCGGGGTGGTGCTCGCGGCCGGGCCGGAGCTGCTCGTGGTAGTCGGCACCGGGCCGGAGGCCGAGGTGTGGACCGAGGGCGGGGCCGGGTCGTTCCACCGGTACGGCGTGCCGCTGGTGGCCGCGCTGCCGGGAGGCCGGGCCGAGGGGCCGGAGCTGGCATCCTCGCTGACCGTCGGCGCCTGGCTGCTCGGGCGCGCCGGGGTGACGCTGCCGACGCACGCCTGCGCGGTGCCCGCCGACGCGCCCGCCGACCGGATGCTCGGGCTGGGCCAGGGGCTGGCCGGGCTGGCCGACCGGGTCGGGCTGCTGGTGATGGGGGACGGCAGCGCCTGCCGGTCGCTGAAGGCGCCCGGCTACCTGGACGAGCGCGCCGAGGGCTTCGACGCCGGGCTGGCGCGGGCGCTGGGCTCGGCGGACACGGCGGCGCTGGCCGCCCTGGACGCGGGACTGGCCGCCGAGCTGAAGGCCGAGGGCCGGGCGCCCTGGCAGGTGCTGGCCGGCGCCGCCGAGGGCGCCGGCCTCACCGCGCGGCTGGGGTACCAGGACGCGCCGTACGGCGTCGGGTACCTGGTCGCCTCCTGGAGCTGAGGGCCGGGCCGCCGGGGCCGGTCAGCCGGTCGGGCCTGGGGTGCCGCCCGGGCCCGGGGTACCGTCCGCCGTGGCGCCGGGGGCCTGGGGCTTGTGGGCGAAGTCGTCCACGGCGCCCTTGGCCTTGCTGGTGCCGTGCTCGATCTTCTCGGTGTACTTGCCCTTGGTGGCCTTGTCGATCGCTCCGCCGGCCTTCTCCACCGCGCTCCCGATCTGGTCGCTGTGCTTGCCGGCGAACTCGCTGGCCTTGCCCTTGAGCTCTCCGGCCTTGCCCTTGAGGTTGTCCATCAGACCCATGACGCCTCACCCTTCCTCTCTGTTCCTCTCACAACGTCCGTCAGGGCGGAACCGTTCGCAAGAGGGCGGATCGGCTGAAACCGGTCGCAACCGGCCGGCCCGACGGCGAGCGGGCGTTCCCTGGCAGACTTGACCGGTGAGCAGCCCCACCACCGCCCAGTCCGCCCGCCCCCGCGTCGTCTCGGTCGTCGGCGCGACCGCCGCCGGCAAGTCCGACCTGGCCGTCGCCCTGGCCCGCGCCCTCGGCGGCGAGGTGATCAACACCGACTCGATGCAGCTCTACCGCGGCATGGACATCGGCACCGCCAAGCTCACCGAGGAGGAGCGCGGCGGCATCCCGCACCACCTGCTGGACGTCTGGGACGTCACCGAGGCCGCCAGCGTGGCCGAGTACCAGCGGCTGGCCCGGGCCGGGATCGACCGCCTGCTCGCGGCCGGCCGCACCCCCGTGCTGGTCGGCGGCTCCGGCCTGTACGTCCGGGCGGCGATCGACGAGATGGAGTTCCCGGGCACCGACCCCGTGGTCCGTGCCCGGCTGGAGGAGGAACTGGAGCAGGTCGGCCCGTACGCGCTGCACCGCCGGCTGGCCGGGCTGGACCCGGCCGCGGCCGAGGCGATCCTGACCGGCAACGGCCGGCGGATCGTCCGGGCGCTGGAGGTCATCGAGATCACCGGGCAGCCGTTCACCGCCAACCTGCCGAGCAACACCGCCGTGTACGACGCGGTGCAGATCGGCGTCGCCGTGCCGCGCCCCGAGCTGGACGAGCGGATCACCCTGCGGGTCGACCGGATGTGGCGGGACGGCCTGCTGGAGGAGGTGCGGGAGCTGGAGAAGGCCGGGCTGCGCGACGGCCGGACGGCCTCCCGGGCGCTCGGCTACCAGCAGGTGCTCGACCACTTCGCCGGCGCGTGCACGGAGGACGAGGCGCGCGCCGAGACGGTCCGGGCCACCAAGCGGTTCGCCCGCCGGCAGGAGTCCTGGTTCCGCCGGGACGACCGGATCCACTGGCTCGCCAGGCCGGCCGGCACCGACCCGGTCGCGCTGCTGGACCGGTCGCTGGAACTGATCGACCGTCAGGAATCCGCCGTCCGGTAGGCGCTTTCCGGCCATCCGGCGGTGCAGTTGCGCGCGCAGACGGGCGTGCAGGACGGCATGGCGGTCACGGCCGGATCACGTGATGGCCACGGATCACCCGTCTGCCCCGGTCAGGCCCGGAACGCCACTCTGGACATGCCATCATCGATGCCATAAGGGTCGGCCCGGGCGGGCCGACCGTGCCCGACCGCGAGTCCGCACTCGTGTCGAACTGTCAGGGGAGGCCGCGTGTCCACGGGTACCGGCCCCGAAACCGGCCAGAGCGCCAGGTCCGTGAACGGTGCGCCCGGCAACGGCGGCAGTGCCACGGCACAGGCCGACGACCTGGACTCCTCGACGCTGCCCGACCTGCCGGTGCTGCCCGGCCTCGACGGGCCCACCTCCTACGCGGTCGCGCTGCCGGCCCTGGACACCCGCGCCCCCGCCGGCGCGGTGCACGAGCGGGAGATCCGGCCGCGCCGCCGGCTCCGCTGGTGGCAGACCCTGCCGATCGCCCTGGTGGCCACCGCCGGCTCGCTGATGTTCGCCTTCCCGCTGGCCTTCGGCTCGGCCGGGGCGGGCTCGGCGATGATCGGGATGCTCGGCCTGTTGCTCACCGCGGCCTCGCTCGGCTGGGGCGCGATGGCGGCCCGGCACGCGGGGTACAAGTGGCCCGGCCTGCCGCGCCGCGGCACCGGCGAGCGGGCCGGGTGGAAGGCGATCGTGATCTACACGCTGATCGTGCTGGCCGCCTGCGCGCTGGCGCTGTACCGGGTGGTCCGGCTCTCCGGACGGTAGCCACCGGATTCCTCCGCCCGCCCCCCGGGGCGCCCCGGGCCCTTTCGCCCCGGGAACCGGAGCGCGGCGGTCCGGTGCTCCTCGGTACCATCGGGAGGGTGACCGCATCCTCCGCGCAGCCCGTCGGCCTCCCCTTCCTCAAGGGGCACGGCACCCAGAACGACTTCGTGATCGTCCCCGACCCGGAGGGCCGGCTGGACATCGGCCCCGAGGCCGTGGCCGCGCTGTGCGACCGCCGGTCGGGCATCGGTGGTGACGGGCTGCTGCGCGTGGTGCGCTCCGCCGCCGACCCGGTGGCGGCCGGCCAGGCCGACCGGGCCGAGTGGTTCATGGACTACCGCAACTCCGACGGCTCGATCGGCGAGATGTGCGGCAACGGCGTCCGCGTCTTCGCCCGCTACCTGGTCGAGGCCGGGCTGGCGAAGCCGGGCGAGCTGCCGGTGGCCACCCGGGCCGGACTGCGGACCGTGCGGGTCGCCGAGGACGCCGAGGACGGCACGCCCGGCGAGATCACCGTCGACATGGGGCGCGCCCTGCTGCCCGGTCCGGACGGGATCGAGGTGACGGTCGGCGGCCGGACCTGGCCGGCCCTGAACGTCAACATGGGCAACCCGCACGCGGTCGCCTTCGTCGAGAGCCTGGACCACGCCGGCGACCTGCGCACCGCGCCGCCGGTGAGCCCCGAGGGCGTCTACCCGGAGGGCGTCAACGTCGAGTTCGTGGTGGACCGGGGGCCGCGGCACGTCGCGATGCGGGTGCACGAGCGCGGCTCCGGCGAGACCCGCTCCTGCGGCACCGGCGCGTGCGCCGTCGCGGTGGCCGCCGCCCGCCGGGACGGCGTGGACCCGGCGGTCACCGGTGAGGCCGTCACGTACACGGTGGACGTCCTGGGCGGCCGGCTGACGATCACCGAGCACCCGGACGGCCGGGTGGAGAAGACCGGTCCGGCGGTCGTCGTCGCCCGCGGCGAACTGGACCCGTCCTGGTCGGCGCTGGTGCGCGGAGCCTGACCCGACGTCACCCGACGGCCCGCGTTTGCCCATTTCGTCCGGGATCGAATCCCCCCGTTCGAGTGATACCCCCTGCGGACGGGAAGCGGGGCCTCGCGGAACGTGCTCTGCTCGGTAGCATGGACCACCGGGTCGGCCCACGCCCCCGGTACTGCTGCCGGAGGTGCCGATGACCATCGAAGCCGGTCAGCCCCTGGCGGGGCAGCCGACGCCCGCACGGCAAACCGGGCCCAGGCGCCCGCTCGGCGGGTTGGGCCGGGCCGCGCTCGGCCGCGCCGGGCGCGCCGCGCTGCTGGCCACCGGCCGTCCGCCGGTGCCGGACGCGCTCGAACCGCTGGTCCAGGCCCACCGCCGGCACCATCCGCAGGCCGACCTCGGCCTGCTCGGCCGCGCCTACCGGCTGGCCGAGGCGAGCCACCGCGGCCAGAAGCGCAAGAGCGGCGAGCCGTACATCACCCACCCGCTGGCCGTCACCATGATCCTGGCCCAACTCGGCGCCGGGACGACCACCTTGGTCGCCTCGCTGCTCCACGACACGGTCGAGGACACCGAGTTGACGCTGGACCAGGTGGCCGAGGGATTCGGGCCCGAAGTCGCCTACCTGGTCGACGGGGTGACGAAGCTGGAGAAGGTCGACTTCGGCGCGGCGGCCGAGGCGGAGACCTTCCGCAAGATGCTGGTCGCCACCGGGGACGACGTCCGGGTGATGGTCATCAAGCTCGCCGACCGGCTGCACAACATGCGCACCATCCGGCACATGAAGCCGGCCAGCCAGGTGCGGATCGCCAAGGTCACCCGGGACGTGCTGATCCCGCTGGCCGAGCGGCTCGGCATCCAGGTGCTCAAGGCGGAGCTGGAGGACATCGTCTTCGCCACCCTGCACCCCGAGGAGCACACCCGCGCCCGGGCCCTGCTCGGCCGGCACGAGGCCGGTCCCGACTCCCTGCTGGCGCCGTTCGCCCGCAGCCTGGCCCGCCAGCTCGCCGAGGCCGGGATCGCCGCCGAGGTCACCGTCCGCCCCCGGCACTGCGTCTCGCTGCACCGGGTACTGCTCAAGCGGGCCGCCGCCCCCGGGCCGGACGGCAAGCCGCAGGGGCCGCAGCCGGCCGACTTCGGGCGGCTGCTGGTGGTGGTGGAGGAGAACGCCGACTGCTACGCGGTGCTCGGCGAGCTGCACACCTGCTGGACGCCGCTGCCGGGGGAGTTCAAGGACTTCGTGGCCGCGCCCAAGTTCAACCTCTACCAGTCGCTGCACACCGCGGTGGCGCTGGCCGGCGGCGAGGTGGTCGAGGTGCTGGTGCGCACCCGGCGGATGCACGAGGTGGCCGAGACCGGGGTGGTCGCGCTCGGCGACCCCCGCCAGCCCGGGACCGGCGGCGACCAGGGCCGCGACGAGCTGGACCGCACCGACCCGGCCCGGCCCGGCTGGCTCTCCCGCCTGCTGGAGTGGCAGCAGGAGACCCCGGACCCGGACGCCTTCTGGTCCGCGCTCACCGCCGACCTGGCGGGGGACCGCGAGATCACCGTGGTCACCGAGCGCGGCGAAACGCTTCAGCTCAGAGCCGGTGCCACCTGTGTGGACGCCGCCTACCTGCTCGGCGAGGAGACCGGCCACCGCTGCATCGGGGCCCGGGTGAACGGCCGGCTCGCCGCGCTCTCCACCGTGCTCCACGACGGCGACCGGGTGGCCATCCTCACCGAGGACGCCGCCGGACCGGCGCCCGAGTGGCTGGCGCACGCCCGCACCCCGGCCGCCCGGCTCGCCATCGAGCGCTGGCTGGCCGACCACCCGGCCGACCAGCCGCCGCGCCGCCCGGCGGTCCGCACCGGCCCGTCCGCCGGCCAGCCCGCGCCGCCGGACCGCCCGGTCGCGGCCGGCCGGCCCGCCGCCCCGGTCGTCGTGGCCGGGCGCCCCGGAGCGCCCGTCCGGCTGGCCCGCTGCTGCACCCCGGTGCCGCCGGACGAGATCGCCGGCTACCCGATCCGCGCCGGCGCGGTCGCCGTGCACCGGGCCGGCTGTCCGGCGGGGGAGCGGATGCGGGCCGACGGGCGCGGCGCCCTGGAGGTCCACTGGCGCCCCGGCGGCGCCCCGGCCGCCGGCTTCCGGGCCACCCTGCGGGCCGAGGCGCTGAACCGCCCCCGGCTGCTGGCCGACCTCACGGCCGCGATCTCGGCCGAGGGCGTCGGGATCGTCTCGGCCGAGGTGGAGCCGCCGCAGGAGCTGCGGGTGCGGCACACCTACACCGTCGAGCTGCCGGACCCGGCCGCGCTGGCCGCCGTGCTGCGGGCCATGCTGCGGGTCTCCGGGGTGTACGACGTGGAGCGCCCGCACGCCCCGGCGGGCGGGGGACCGGGCCGTCCGCCGGCCGCGGCGGCGCCGTCCGGGGAAATGGGGATGACCGGCGCACGCCCGGCGTGCGACCATCATGGGGAATTCACGGCCGGACTGCGGCGTTGACCGGGCGGAGGAGTCTCAGCCCGTCCCGCGGCCCCGAGGGGTAGCTCACACCTCGCCCGAGTGCTAGACGGGGCGGCAGCTGGGCAGACTCCGGGCACGACCGTCCGTACGGTCGCGCACAGGCCACCCGTTCCAGCAGCCTAAGGACAGAATGACCTCCACGTTCGACACCCGCGACCACGCCGACGCCCCGCGCCGCCTCGACGGTCTGCGGGCGGAAGCCCTCATGGACGAGGACCGCGCGGCCATCGACGAGGACCTCGACCACCACTTCGACGGCGACCAGTACGACCGCAGCGAGCGCGCCGCGCTCCGTCGTGTCGCCGGCCTCTCCACCGAACTCCAGGACGTCACCGAGGTCGAGTACCGCCAGCTCCGCCTGGAGCGCGTGGTGCTCGTCGGCGTCTGGACCGACGGCACGCTGGAGGAGGCGGAGAACTCGATGGCCGAGCTCGCCGCACTGGCCGAGACGGCCGGCTCCGAGGTGCTGGACGGCGTCATCCAGCGCCGCGACAAGCCCGACGCGGCCACCTACATCGGCTCCGGCAAGGCCCAGGAGCTGCGCGACATCGTCGCCTCCACCGGGGCGGACACCGTGGTCTGCGACGGTGAGCTCACCCCGGGCCAGCTGATCCACCTCGAAGACGTGGTCAAGGTCAAGGTCGTCGACCGCACGGCCCTGATCCTGGACATCTTCGCCCAGCACGCCAAGTCCCGCGAGGGCAAGGCGCAGGTCTCGCTCGCGCAGATGCAGTACATGCTGCCGCGGCTGCGCGGCTGGGGCCAGTCGCTCTCCCGGCAGATGGGTGGTGGCGGCTCCGGCTCGTCCGGCGGCGGCATGGCCACCCGCGGTCCCGGTGAGACCAAGATCGAGACCGACCGGCGCCGGATCCGCGAGAAGATGGCGAAGCTCCGCAAGGAGATCGCCGACATGAAGAAGGGCCGCGACACCAAGCGCCAGGAGCGCCGGCGCCACCAGGTGCCGTCCGTGGCCATCGCCGGCTACACCAACGCCGGCAAGTCCTCGCTGCTCAACCGGCTCACCGGCGCGGGCGTGCTGGTGGAGAACGCGCTGTTCGCCACCCTTGACCCGACCGTGCGCCGGGCGCAGACCCCGAGCGGCCGGGTCTACACCCTGGCCGACACCGTCGGCTTCGTCCGGCACCTGCCGCACCACCTGGTCGAGGCGTTCCGCTCCACCATGGAGGAGGTCGCGGACGCCGACCTCATCCTGCACGTGGTGGACGGCTCGCACCCCGAGCCGGAGACGCAGCTGGCCGCCGTCCGCGAGGTCGTCGTCTCGGTCGACGCGCAGAACGTGCCCGAGATCGTCGTGATCAACAAGGCCGACGCGGCCGACCCGCACGTGCTGCAGCGCCTGCTGCGCCGCGAGCCGCACGCCATCGTGGTGTCGGCCCGCACCGGTGCGGGCATCGAGGAGCTGCTCAGGCTCATCGACGAGGAGCTGCCGCGCCCGGCCGTCGAGGTGCACGCGCTCGTCCCGTACACCCAGGGCGCGCTGGTGTCCCGGGTGCACGCCGAGGGCGAGCTGCTCGCCACCGAGCACACCGCCGAGGGCACCCTGCTGCACGCCAAGGTGCCGGCCGAGCTGGCCGCCGAACTGGAGCACTTCGCGGTGGCGCTGAGCCCGCAGGGCTGAGCCGCACCGCGCGAACGGGCCCCGGTTCCCTCCCGTGAGGGGGAACCGGGGCCCGTCGCGTCGTTCCGCCGGCTACTTCTTCTTCGAGATCCAGCCCAGCGCCTGCTCGGCGACCGTCTCCAGGTACGGCCCGCTCAGCGAGGTGTGCTCCTGGGTGCCGATCGAGGTGTTGGAGACCAGCGCGAGCCGGCCGTCCGGCATCGGCGCGAACCAGCCGCCGCCGCTGGAGCCCTGGGTCATGTTGCAGCCGATGGTGAGCATCGACGGGCGCTTGGGCTCGAAGGAGAGCCGGGTCGGCTTCCCGCCCTCGCACTTGTAGAGCTCCTGGCCGTCGAACGGCTTGTACAGCGGGTAGCCGACCGCCGTGACGGCGAGCTTGTCGCGCGGCGCGTCGAACCAGACCGGGACGGCCCCGCCGACCGTCTCCTCCAGCGACTTGCCGCCCTCGTTCTGGTTGCTCACCCGCATGATCGCGAAGTCGTACTGGTTCGCCGCGTCACCGGTGCCGCCGCCCTCGACCAGCCACTGCGGCGAGGTCACCACGTCCTTGGCCCACCAGGTGCCGAGCGGCGCCAGCTCGGACAGCGGGGCCTTCCTGCCACCGCTGGAGGCGCCCGAGTTGTTGTAGGCCGGGACGAAGACCAGGTCCTTGAAGTAGTTGCCGCCCTTGCCCGGGTGGACGCAGTGGCCGGCCGTCCAGACCAGGTTGCTCTTCCCCGGGTGCGCCGGGTCCTGGATCACGGTGGCCGAGCAGTTGCCGCGGCCGCCCTCGGCGGAGAAGAAGACCTTGCCGGAGGGCTGCTTGGTGTACGGGCGCGGCACCGTCACGGCCTTGACCACCGACGGCTCCGGGTCGGTGACACCGGCGTCCTCGGCGGGCTTGGCGGTGGGCGGCGCAGGGTCGGCCGGCTTGGAGTCGCCCATCTTGTCGGGGTTCCAGAAGTCCTTGACGATCGGGTTGTTGAAGACGTGCTTGGACGCCCAGTTGTCCCAGTCCTCGAACTTCCACTTCGTCAGGTCGTCCCAGCTCTTCGGCAGGCCCTCCAGCAGGCCGGTCGGAAGGCCCGAGGGCAGGGTGATGCCGCCGATCACGCCACTGCCGCCCCCCGCGGCGGTGGCGGAGGCGGTGGCGCCGCCGGAGGGCGGCGGTGCGGCGGTGCCCCCGCCCGAGGGCCCGTCCGGGCCGCAGGCGGTGACGGCGAACAGGGTCCCCGCGGCGAGGACCGCCGCCGCGGCTGACCGGTGGATCGCTGGCATGGTGCTGTCCCCCTGGGTAGTTCGGTGTGGGCGGCGGACCGCCGTCCTGGAGTCTGCCACTGGCCACCAGGACGGCCCCCGGCGGCCCCCGGGTTCCGGACCCCGGCGAGGGTCACCGATCCGTGACGCGGTGACGGGCGGTCCGGCCGTACGACGGGCCCGCCTTCCCGCCCGCGCGGCGGACAATCACCGATCTTCACCCGGACGAGTGAGCGGTCCTTGTGATCACCCCTCAGGGATAGGTAACCCTTACCTGACGCGACGGTGTGAGCGCCCGCCGGTTCTCTCCACCCCCTGCGCGTCGGCACTCCACGCGCATCAAGGAGCAGCATTGAGCACCGCCCTGACCGGAGCCCCGCCCCGACTCCCGGCCCCCAGGACCGCCGCCGAAGCGGCGCCCGCCCCGTCCGACCGGCTGCTCCACCCGGACCCGGTCGTCGCCGCCGAACAGGCCGCCCTGGAGGCCCTGCTGCGCTGCTGGGCCCGGGAGACCGGCGCCCTCCCAGGCCCCGACGGGTACCTGCGGATCGCCGTCCTCGGCGGCGCCGCCCGGCTCTCCGCCCCGGTGCGGCACTGGTCGCCGGCCGGCTGGCACCGGTTCGGCCCGGCCACCCTCGCGGCCGGCGAGGCCGACGCGGCGGGGGACTTCGCCGACGCCCCGGTGGACGCCGTCACCGCCGCCGCCCTGCTCGCCGCCGCGGCCGCCGACCGGCCCGACCCCGGGCAGATCGCCGACCTCGCCGCCCGGGTCGCCGACTCGGTGGTCCGCACCGCCGACATCCTGGCCCACCACCGGGCCGCCACCGCCCCGGTGCCCGGCGGACCCGAGCGCTCGGAGTTCCTCGCCACCGAGCAGTCCTTGCTGCTCGGCCACCCGATGCACCCCACCCCGAAGAGCCGCGACGGCCTCGGCCCCGCCCAGAGCGCCGCCTACTCGCCCGAACTGCACGGCTCCTTCCAACTGCACTGGTGGGCCGTCGACCGCGAACTGCTCGCCGCCGGCTCCGCCGTCGCCGACAGCGCCGACCGGATCACCGCCCGGCTGCTCGACGACCCCGCCCTGCTGCCGCCCGGCACCGCCGCCCTGCCGCTGCACCCCTGGCAGGCCCGCGAACTCGCCCACCGCCCCGCCGTCGCCGCCCTGCTCGCCGAGGGCCGGCTGCACGACCTCGGCCAGGCCGGCGACCCCTGGTACCCCACCTCCTCGGTGCGCACCGTCTACCGGCCCGGCACCCCCTGGATGCTCAAGCTCTCGCTCGGCCTGCGGATCACCAACTCCCGCCGGGAGAACCTCCGCAAGGAACTCCACCGCGGCCTGGAGATGCACCGGCTGCTGGAGAGCGGCCTGGCCGACGAGTGGCGGGCCGCCCACCCCGGCTTCGACATCGTCCGCGACCCCGCCTGGATCGGCGTCGACCACCCCGGCCTCGGAGACCCCGGCGGCCTGGACACCGTGCTGCGCGCCCAGCCCTTCGCCCCCGGGGACCGCGTCCACTGCGTGGCCGGGCTGGTCGCCGAACGCCCGCACGGCGCCGGCGGCGACACCGTCCCCTCCCGGCTCGGCGACCTGCTGCGCGCGCTCGCCGCCCGCACCGGCCGCCCGCTGCCCACGGTCACCGCCGAATGGCTCCTGCGCTACCTGGACGCCGTCGTCCTGCCCGTGCTCTGGCTGGACGGCGTGGCCGGCATCGCCCTGGAGGCCCACCAGCAGAACAGCCTGGTGCTGCTGGACGCCGCCGGCTGGCCGACCGGCGGCCGCTACCGCGACAACCAGGGCTACTACTACCGGCGCAGCGCCGCCGACCGGCTCACCGCCCGGCTGTCCGGCCTCGGCACCCGCAGCGACACCTTCCTCGACGACCCGGTGATCGACCACCACTTCGCCTACTACCTGGGCATCAACCACGTGCTCGGCCTGGTCGGCGCGCTCGGCTCCCAGCAGCTCGCCGACGAGGCCGTCCTGCTCGCCGCGCTCCGGCGCTTCCTGACCGGGCCCGCCGCCACCGCCACCGGCTCGGCGCTGCCCGGCCTGCTGCTGGACGCGCCGACCCTGCCCTGCAAGGCCAACCTGCTCACCCGGATCCAGGGCCTGGACGAACTGGTCGGCCCGGTCGCCACCCAGTCCGTGTACGTCGACATCCCCAACCCGGTGGCCGGCGCGTGAGCGGCGCCGCGCGGCCGGCCGGACCCGGCGCGGGCGGGGAACCGGCCCGGTGGGGCGCCATGCCCACCGCCGCCGGCGAGTTCCGGCTGCGCCCGGTCCGGCTCCCCGCCGACCTCGGCCTGCTCACCGGCTGGATGAACGACCCCGAGGTCGCCGCCTTCTGGGAGCTCGCCGGCCCGCCCGCCGTCACCGAGCGGCACCTGCGCGGACAGCTCGGCGGCGACGGGCGCAGCCTGCCCTGCCTCGGCCTGCTCGACGACACCCCGATGAGCTACTGGGAGGTCTACCGCGCCGACCTCGACCCGCTCGCCGCCCACTACCCGGCCCGGCCCCACGACACCGGCCTCCACCTGCTGCTCGGCCCCGCCACCAGCCGCGGCCGGGGCCTCGGCGCCACCCTGCTCGCCGCCCTGGCCGACCGACTCCTGCACGCACGGCCGCGCTGCGCCCGGGTGCTCGCCGAACCCGACGTCCGCAACCGGCGCTCCGTCCACGCCTTCCGACGGGCCGGCTTCCGGCTCGCCGCCGAAATCGACCTGCCCGGCAAACGGGCCGCCCTGATGGTCCGCGACCGCACCCCGCACCCCGCCTAGGACTGCACCCGCCCATGGACACCCCCGCACCCCCGCCCGGGCCGTACGACCTGCTCGGCGTCGGCATCGGCCCGTTCAACCTCTCGCTCGCCGCGCTCGCCGACCCCGTCCCCGGCCTGCGCACCCTCTTCTGCGACCGGCGCCCGGAGTTCCGCTGGCACCCCGGGATGCTCGTCGACGGCGCACGGATGCAGGTGCCGTTCCTCGCCGACCTGGTCTCCCTGGTCGACCCGACCAACCCGTGGTCCTTCCTCAACCACCTGCGCGAACAGGACCGGCTGTTCCCGTTCTACTTCACCGAACGCTTCCAGCTCACCCGCCGCGAGTACGACCACTACTGCCGCTGGGCCGCCGACCGGCTCGCCAACTGCCGCTTCGGCACCGAGGTCACCGCCCTGCGCTGGACCGGCGACCGCTACCGCGCCGAACTGCGCGAGAGCGCCACCGGCCGGCAGCACACCGTCGAGGCCCGCAACGTCGTGCTCGGCGTCGGCACCCTGCCCGTGCGGCCCGCCGCCTTCGCCGCCCTCGACGGCCACCCCCGGGTCTTCCACTCCGCCTCCTACCTCGACCGGCGCGAGGACCTGGCCGGCGCCCGGGACATCACCGTCGTCGGCAGCGGCCAGTCCGGCGCCGAGGTCTTCCTCGACCTGCTGCGCCGCCACGACGGCGACGGCGTCCGGCTGCGCTGGCTCACCCGCACCCGGGCGCTCGCGCCGATGGAGTACTCCAAGCTCGGCCTCGAGCACTTCACCCCCGACTACACCCGGTACTTCCACGGTCTGCCCGGCGCCGTGCGCGACACCCTGGTCGAGGCCCAGTGGCAGCTGCACAAGGCCGCCTCCGCCGAGACCCTCGCCGAGATCCACGACCACCTCTACGCGCGCACCGTCGGCCGGCCGGTCGGCGAGGCGCCGGTCGAGATCACCCCCGGAACCGCCGTCACCGACGCCCGCTCCGGCCCCTGCGGCGGGCTCGAACTCGACTGCCTGCACACCGACTCCGGCACCGGGCACGTGCTGCGCACCGACGCCGTGGTGCTCGCCACCGGCTACCGGGCCGCCCGCCCGGCCGCCCTGGAACCGCTCGCCCACCTCGTCGACTGGGACGCCGCCGGCCGCTACCGGGTCGGCCTCGACCACCGGGTGGCCACCCGGCCGGAGGTCACCGGCGGGCTGTACGTGCAGAACGGCGAACTGCACACCCACGGGGTGGGCGCCCCCGACCTGGGCCTCGGCGCCCACCGCGCCGCGGTGATCCTCAACGCCGTCACCGGGCGGACCGTCCACCGGCTGCCCGAGCGCACCGCCTGGACCGGCTTCGCCCCGCCGGCCGCACCCGTTCCCGTACCCGCCCTTCCCCGACCCCAGGAGCCGACCCGTGCCGCAACCGCCGGCCGCTGAACCACCGCTGTACCTGCCGCCGCAGCTCACCGCCGGGCACTGGCGGCGGGCCGGCCGCGCGCTGCTGGCCAAGATGCTCGGCGAGTTCGCCTACGAGGAGCTCGTCACCCCCGTCGGGACGGGCGCCCCCGGCGGCTACGCGCTCGGACTGCCCGGGGCCGAGTACCGCTTCACCGCCCGGCGCGGCGCCTACGACGGCTGGCTCGTCGACCCCGGCTCGGTCACCTGCGACGTGCCCGAGGACCTCGACCCGCTGCGCTTCCTCATCCGCGCCCGGCACACCCTCGGCCTGCGCGGTGACACCACCGGCCACCTGCTGCGCGAACTCACCGCCACGCTGACCGCCGACACCCGGCTGCTCGCCACCGAGCTCACCGCCGCCGAACTCGCCGACCTCGGCCACACCGAACTGGAGGGCCGGCAGGGCGGCCACCCGTGGATCGTCCCCAACAAGGGCCGGATCGGCTTCTCCGCCGCCGACACCGCCCACTGGGCCCCCGAGGCCCGCACCCCGCGCGCGCTGCCCTGGATCGCCGTCCACCGCCGGCTCGCCGAGTACCGGGGCGTGGCCGGCGTCGCCGACCCCGCGGCGCTGTACCGCCGTGAACTGGACGACCCGGACGCGCTGTGCGCCCCGCTCGGCGCCGCCGCCGGCGACTACCTGCTGCTGCCGGTGCACCCCTGGCAGTGGGACGAGACGGTGCTGCCGCTGTTCGCCCCGTGGATCGCCTCCGGCGAGATCGTCCCGCTCGGCACCGACGGCGACCTGCGGCTGCCCCAGCAGTCGATCCGCTCGTTCTTCAACGAGAGCCGCCCCGAGCGCTGCACCGTCAAGCTGCCGCTGGCCGTCCTCAACACCCTGGTCTGGCGCGGCCTGCCCACCGAGCGCACGCTGGCCGCGCCCGCCGTCACCGCCTGGATCCACGGGCTGCGCGACGCCGACCCGTTCCTGCGCGACGAGTGCCGGGTGGTGCTGCTCGGCGAGATCGCCTCGGTCACCGTCGACCACCCGCTCTACCGGGAGCTGCCCGAGGCCCCGTACCAGTACAAGGAGCTGCTCGGCGCGATCTGGCGCGAGCCGCTCGGCCCCGCGCTGGCGCCCGGCGAGCGCGCCCGCACCCTGGCCGCCCTGCTGCAGACCGGCCGCGACGGGAGACCGCTCGCCGCCGAGCTGATCGCCCGCTCCGGGCTCGCCCCCGCCGACTGGACCGCCCGGCTGTTCGCCGCGCTGCTGCCGCCGCTGCTGCACTTCCTCTACCGGTACGGGCTGGTCTTCTCCCCGCACGGCGAGAACGCCATCGTGGTGTTCGACGAGCGGGACGTGCCGGTCCGGCTGGCGGTCAAGGACTTCGTCGACGACGTCAACCTCAGCGACCAGGACCTGCCGGAGCTGCGCGGCCTGCCCGCCGAGGTGGACGCGGTGCTGCTGCGCGAGGACCCGCAGGGCCTGTGCCAGTTCCTGCACTCCGGGCTGTTCATCGGCGTGTTCCGCTTCCTGGCGCCGCTGCTGGAGGCGCGGACCGGCCTGGCCGAGGCGCGGTTCTGGGCGCTGCTGCGCGCCGAGGTGCTGCGCCACCAGGCGCGGTTCCCGGAACTCGCCGACCGGTTCGCGCTGTTCGACCTGTTCCGGCCGCGGATCGACCGGCTCTGCCTGAACCGCAACCGGCTGCTGCTGGACGGCTACGGGGACCGCCCGCACCGTCCGCACGCCGCCCGGCACGGCACCGTGCCCAACCCGCTCGCCGCGGACGGGACGACGCCGCTGCCGGGACAACGGGACCGGATTGTCACCCCCGCCCCGTAGGGTGGGAGGGTCATGACGAACGACTCCGAATCCCAGCTCCCCGCCGAGGACGCCGACCCGGCCGGGAGTTCCGCGGACGCCCCGGTCGAGGCCGTCCCCCGCGCCCAGGTCCCCGAGCTGCTGCACGCCGCGGTGGCGGCCGTCGGCGGCGTCGAGCGCCCCGGCCAGCTCCGGATGGCCGAGGCCGTCGCCGACGCCGTCGACCACGGCGAGCACCTGCTGGTGCAGGCCGGCACGGGCACCGGAAAGTCCCTCGCCTACCTGGTGCCGGCGCTCGCCCACGGCGACCGGGTGGTGGTCGCCACCGCCACCCTGGCGCTCCAACGCCAGCTCGTCGAGCGGGACTTGCCGCGCACCGTGGAGGCGCTCCATCCGGTGCTGCGGCGCCGCCCGCTGTTCGCGATGCTCAAGGGCCGCTCCAACTACCTCTGCCTGCACCGGGCCAACGAGGGCACCCCGAGCGAGGAGGGCGAGGGCCTGTTCGACCCGGTCGAGGCGATGGGCGGCCCGTCCGGCAAGCTCGGCAAGGAGGTGCTCCGGCTGCGCGACTGGGCGGACGAGACGGAGACCGGCGACCGGGACGACATGACCCCCGGCGTCTCCGACAAGGCCTGGGCCCAGCTCTCGGTCACCTCCAAGGAGTGCCTGGGTGCCACCCGCTGCGCGTACGGGCAGGAGTGCTTCGCGGAGAAGGCGCGCGAGCGGGCCAAGCTCGCCGACGTGGTGGTCACCAACCACGCGATGCTCGCGATCGACGCGATCGAGGGCGCGCCGGTGCTGCCCGAGCACGGGCTGCTGATCATCGACGAGGCCCATGAGCTGGTCAACCGGGTCACCGGCGCGGCCACCGCCGAGCTGACCGTCGGCGCGGTGAACCGGGCGGTCAAGCGGGCCGCCCGGCTCGCCAACGAGAAGGCCGTGGACGCGCTCCAGGCCGCCGCCGAGAACTACCACGGCCTGATGGAGACCGCCCAGCCCGGCCGGGTGGAGGAGCTGCCCGAGTACCTCGGGTACGCCGTCACCGCGATCCGGGACGCCTCCCGGCAGGTGATCACCTCGCTCGGCGAGACCAGGGACAAGGGGCTCAGCGACGAGGACGCCGTCCGCAAGCAGGCGATGGCCGCCGCCGAGGCGCTGCACGAGACCACCGACCGGCTGCTCCAGGACTCCGAGTACGACGTGGTCTGGATCGAGCGCAGCGACCGCTACGGTCTCGGCACCGCCTCGCTGCGGGTCGCCCCGCTGAGCGTCTCCGGGCTGCTGCGCGAGGGCCTGTACAAGGAGCGCTCGGTGGTGCTCACCTCGGCCACCCTCAAGCTCGGCGGGGACTTCAACGGCGTGGCCGCCTCGGTCGGCCTGCCGTCCGAGGCCCGGCTGCCGGACGTCCGCACCCCGGGGGACAACCCGGAGGCGGCGGGCGCGGGCTTCGGTGACGAGCCGGTGCCGCACTGGCGGGGGATCGACGTCGGCTCGCCGTTCAAGTACCCCAAGCAGGGCATCCTGTACGTCGCCAGGCACCTGGCCGATCCCGGGCGCGACCCGGAACGGCCGGACATGCTGGACGAGTTGGAGGAGCTGATCGGCGCGGCCGGCGGGCGGACGCTCGGCCTGTTCTCCTCGATGCGCGGTGCCCAGGCGGCCGCCGAGGCGATGCGGGAGCGGCTGGACCACCGGATCCTGCTCCAGGGGGAGGACACCCTGGGCGAGTTGATCCGGGAGTTCGCCTCGGACGCGACCACCTGCCTGTTCGGCACGCTGTCGCTCTGGCAGGGCGTGGACGTGCCCGGGTCGGCCTGCCAGTTGGTGGTGATGGACCGGATCCCGTTCCCGCGTCCGGACGACCCGCTGATGAGCGCCCGGCAGAAGGACGTCGAACAGCGCGGCGGGAACGGCTTCATGGCCGTCGCGGCCACCCATGCGGCGCTGCTGATGGCGCAGGGCGCGGGCCGGCTGGTGCGCGCCGCCGACGACCGGGGCGTGGTGGCCGTGCTCGACCCACGGGTGGAGACCAAGCGGTACGGCGGCTTCTTCCGTTCCTCGATGCCGGAGTTCTGGTACACCACGGACCGCAACCAGGTCCGCCGCTCGCTGGCGGCGATCGACGCCTCGGCGGCGCCGGTGCGGCCGGTGGTGAAGCGGGGCTGAGACGGGGCCCGGACGGGCCGGAGGGGCTCCGCGCGGTGTGCGGGGAGCCCCTTCCTGTCAGAGCCGGGGGTGAGGGTTTCGAGGGTGTCGGGGCGAGGGCCTCGGCGCGGGGGCGCCGGGGCGGGCGGTCAGAGCCGGCGCAGGACCGCCACGACCTTGCCCAGGATGGTGGCGTTGTCGCCGTTGATCGGCTCGTAGGCCGGGTTGTGCGGCATCAGCCAGATCCGGCCGTCCTCGCGCTTGAGGCGCTTGACGGTGGCCTCGCCGTCGATCATCGCGGCCACGATGTCGCCGTTCTCGGCGACCGGCTGGCGGCGGACGGTGACCCAGTCGCCGTCGCAGATGGCCGCCTCGATCATCGAGTCGCCGCGCACGGTGAGCGCGAACAGCTCGCCCTCGCCGACCAGCTGGCGCGGCAGCGGGAAGACGTCCTCGACCGTCTGCTCGGCCAGGATCGGGCCACCGGCGGCGATCCGGCCGACCAGCGGCACGTACGAGGTGGAGGGGCGGCCGGCGGTCTCGGCGGTGTTCGGCCGGGCCACCTCGACCCCGCGGACCTCGTAGGCGCGCGGGCGGTGCGGGTCGCGGCGCAGGAAGCCCTTGCGCTCCAGGGCCATCAGCTGGTGGGCCACCGAGGAGGTGCTGGACAGGCCCACGGCCTGGCCGATCTCGCGCATGGACGGCGGGTAGCCGCGCCGCTGCACCGAATCCCGGATGACCTCGATCACCCGGCGCTGGCGCTCGGTGAGCCCGGCCTCGTCGGTGCGGATGCCGGGCGGTCGGCCGGGCGCCGAACGGGCCGGCGCGGGGAGGCCGTCGTCCAGGACGGCGGAGTGCTCGATGGGCTGGTCCGGAACGCGGCCGACGCCGGAAAGGCCCGGGCCCGGGGGGCGATGGTCTTCGCTACGGTCCATGCTGATGTCCACACTCTGCTGATTCGTGGTGCGCTGCCCCACCTTGAGCTGGGAGTGTTCCTGCACCGGGATGGTGTTGGTTTCGACGGTGTTCACGGCGGCCCCTCTCGACGGCTGTCCTCTCCTTTTTCCAGCCCAACGCACCTCGTATCGAAAGGTTGCGCCAAACACACGTTCGAGTGAATTATTCGGGAGTTGACTGACTCGATCAAGGCTTTGTTGTACATCGATTAAATGTTCGACCCCAAGGCTTCCCCGGAATCCTAGTCCGCGCCGACACGCCAGTGGGTCTACTTCCGCCACAGACCTAGATGTAGTGGCTACAGTCCTCTCCGTGGCCCAGTACTTGTGGTCGAGGCCTCAAGATCGGGTTGCTACCAGCGCCCCGGGATCGCATAGACTCGACCAGTCCGCACGTCCTGCCAGGGAGGGATCCTCAGGTGCACTGCCCCTTCTGCCGGCACTCCGACAGCCGCGTCGTCGACAGCCGGACCACCGAGGACGGCAGCTGCATCCGCCGTCGCCGGCAGTGCCCGGACTGCGGCCGCCGCTTCACCACGGTGGAGACGGCCGCCCTGATGGTCATCAAGCGCAGCGGCGTCACCGAACCGTTCTCCCGGGAGAAGGTCATCTCCGGCGTCCGCAAGGCCTGCCAGGGCCGCCCGGTCACCGAGGACGCCCTCGCCCAGCTCGGGCAGCGGGTCGAGGAGTGCGTGCGGGCCACCGGCAACGCCGAGCTCACCACCCATGACGTCGGGCTGGCCATACTCGGCCCCCTGAAGGAACTCGACGTCGTCGCCTACCTGCGCTTCGCCAGCGTCTACCAGGCGTACGACGGACTGGAAGACTTCGAGGCCGCCATCGCGGAACTCCGCGCCGAGCGGCCCGCCCCCGAGGCGGACGGCACCCCCGTGCCCGTCGCCGCCGCCGCGCCCTAGCCGGCCCGGCCCCTTCACCGGCCCCTTCCGGGGTCGGCAGCACCCCCGGCCCCCGCAAGGGCCGACGTGTGCCCGAAAACGGCGCACAGACCATGACAAACCGTGCGCGGTCGGCGAGGACTCCCGCCTGCCCGCACACCGGAAGAGCGAACCAGCCGTGCCCGGATTTTTCGGGGCACTCCGGGCGTTTGCCCAACCAGGAGGAGGAACAGAAGTGACAGACACCACGAGCGGTTCCGCACGCGGGTCGAAGTCCGACAAGACGGCGGCCAGGAGCGGCGCCGGCAAGGCCCCCAAGGGCGGCCTGCGGATCGGGCGCATCTACACCACTCCTGGCGTGCACCCGTACGACGAGGTCCGCTGGGAGCGGCGCGACGTCGTCATGACCAACTGGCGTGACGGCTCGATCAACTTCGAGCAGCGCGGCGTCGAGTTCCCCGACTTCTGGTCGGTGAACGCCGTCAACATCGTCACGTCCAAGTACTTCCGCGGCGCCGTCGGCACCCCGCAGCGCGAGTGGAGCCTCAAGCAGATCATCGACCGCGTGGTGCTCACCTACCGCGCCGCCGGCGAGAAGAACGGCTACTTCGCCACCCCGGACGACGCCGAGGTGTTCGAGCACGAGCTGACCCACGCCCTCCTCCACCAGGTGTTCAGCTTCAACTCGCCGGTCTGGTTCAACGTCGGGACCAAGCAGCCCCAGCAGGTCTCCGCCTGCTTCATCCTGTCCGTCGACGACTCCATGGAGTCGATCCTCGACTGGTACAAGGAAGAGGGCATGATCTTCAAGGGCGGCTCCGGCGCCGGCCTGAACCTCTCCCGGATCCGTTCCAGCAAGGAGCTGCTGTCCTCCGGCGGCAACGCCTCCGGACCGGTCTCCTTCATGCGCGGCGCCGACGCCTCGGCCGGCACCATCAAGTCCGGCGGCGCCACCCGCCGCGCGGCCAAGATGGTCGTCCTGGACGTCGACCACCCGGACGTCGAGGCCTTCATCGAGACCAAGGTGAAGGAGGAGGAGAAGATCCGCGCGCTGCGCGACGCGGGCTTCGACATGGACCTCGGCGGGGACGACATCACCTCCGTCCAGTACCAGAACGCCAACAACTCGGTCCGGGTCAGCGACGAATTCATGACCGCCGTCGAGAACGGCACCGAATTCGGCCTGCGCGCCCGGATGACCGGCGAGGTCATCGAGACCGTCGACGCGAAGAGGCTCTTCCGCAAGATGGCCGAGGCCGCCTGGGCCTGCGCCGACCCGGGCATCCAGTACGACTCCGTCATCAACCACTGGCACACCTGCCCGGAGTCCGGCCGGATCAACGCGTCCAACCCCTGCTCCGAGTACATGCACCTGGACAACTCCAGCTGCAACCTCGCCTCGCTCAACCTGATGAAGTTCCTCCGCGACGACGACTCGTTCGACGCCGAGGCCTTCGCCAAGGTCGTCGAGCTGGTCATCACCGCGATGGACATCTCCATCTGCTTCGCGGACTTCCCGACCCAGAAGATCGGCGAGACCACCCGCGCCTACCGCCAGCTGGGCATCGGCTACGCCAACCTCGGCGCCCTGCTGATGGCCACCGGCCACGCCTACGACAGCGAGGGCGGCCGCGCCCTGGCCGGCGCCATCACCTCGCTGATGACCGGCACCGCCTACCGCCGCGGCGCCGAACTGGCCGGCGTCGTCGGCCCGTACGACGGCTACGCCCGCAACGCGGCCCCGCACCAGCGGGTCATGAAGCAGCACGCGGACGCCTCGAAGGCCGCCGTCTCCTTCGACGGGCTGGACGCCCCGGTCTGGGCCGCGGCCACCGAGACCTGGAACGACGTGCTCCGGGTCGGCGCGCAGAACGGTTTCCGCAACGCCCAGGCGTCGGTGCTGGCCCCGACCGGCACCATCGGCCTGATGATGGACTGCGACACCACCGGCGTGGAGCCGGACCTCGCGCTGGTCAAGTTCAAGAAGCTGGTCGGCGGCGGCTCGATGCAGATCGTCAACGGCACCGTGCCGCGCGCCCTGAAGCGCCTCGGCTACCAGGACGAGCAGATCGAGGCGGTCGTCGCCCACATCGCCGAGCACGGCAACGTGGTCGACGCGCCGGGCCTGAAGTCCGAGCACTACGAGGTCTTCGACTGCGCGATGGGCGAGCGCTCCATCTCCCCGATGGGCCACGTCCGGATGATGGCCGCGATCCAGCCGTGGATCTCCGGCGCCATCTCCAAGACGGTGAACATGCCGGCCGCCGCGACCGTCGAGGACGTCGAGGAGATCTACTTCGAGGCGTGGAAGACGGGCGTCAAGGCGCTCGCCATCTACCGCGAGAACTCGAAGGTCGGCCAGCCGCTCTCGGCCAAGAAGAAGGACGAGAAGGCCGAGGAGGCCCCGGCCGCCGCGGTCGAGAAGGTCGTCGAGTACCGCCCGGTCCGCAAGCGCCTGCCCAAGGGCCGCCCGGGCATCACCACCTCCTTCACGGTCGGTGGCGCCGAGGGCTACATG
Source organism: Kitasatospora sp. NPDC008115 (assembly GCF_042957205.1). Classification (NCBI taxonomy): domain Bacteria; kingdom Bacillati; phylum Actinomycetota; class Actinomycetes; order Kitasatosporales; family Streptomycetaceae; genus Kitasatospora; species Kitasatospora sp. NPDC008115. The sequence continues at coordinate 63,661 of NZ_JBIBHU010000021.1, forward strand.
ACCGCCAACTCCTACCCGGACGACGGCCTCGGCGAGGTCTTCCTCAAGATGTCCAAGCAGGGCTCGACCCTCGCGGGCATGATGGACGCCTTCTCCATCGCCGTCTCGGTCGGCCTCCAGTACGGCGTGCCGCTGGAGACCTACGTCTCGAAGTTCACCAACATGCGCTTCGAGCCGGCCGGTCTGACCGACGACCCGGACGTGCGGATGGCGCAGTCGATCGTCGACTACATCTTCCGCCGCCTGGCGCTGGACTTCCTGCCGTTCGAGACCCGCTCGGCGCTCGGCATCCACTCCGTCGAGGAGCGCCAGCGCCACCTGGAGACCGGGTCCTACGAGCCGCTGGAGGCCGAGGAGGAGCTGGACACCGAGACGCTCGCCCAGACCGCCCCGGTCGCCCCCGCGGCCAAGCCGGCCGCCGCCCCGGCCCCGGCCCCGAAGGCCACCCCGGCCCAGGCCCACAACTCGACCGAGCTGATCGAGATCCAGTTGGGCCTGAACGCCGACGCGCCGCTCTGCTTCTCCTGCGGCACCAAGATGCGCCGCGCCGGCAGCTGCTACCTCTGCGAGGGCTGCGGCTCCACCAGCGGCTGCAGCTGATGGCAGGCGGAACCGCATCAAGTGCTACACGGCGGTTCCTGATCTGACACGAGGCCTTTGAGGTGGGGGCGCCAGCCCCAGGCGGGCGCCCCCACCTCGAACGTTGGCCGGATCGTGCGCTAGCCAGGGGCGCGGGGACGCTGGCCCATGAGCTTCCGGCGGCGAGAGCTGCCGGAATGGCAAGCGCCCGGCCCTGTAGGGGGCCGGGCGCGCTGCAACCAGGAACGTGATGTCCTGCTCGCGTCAGAACTTGCATCACATCACGTTCCGGGCTGCGAAGCAAAACAGCCCGGAGGGGGGTGATTCGTATGGCTACGAACCCGAAGCAGACCGGAAAGAAGGCAGCCTCGGCTGCAGCCAAGGTCCTGAACGACCCGAAGGCTTCGAAGGCTGCGAAGTCGGCGGCAGCCAGCGCGCTGGCGCAGACGCCGTCGAGCGGCAAGAAGAAGTGATGCTGGGTGGCGCTGGGCCTACACCCAGGGCCACCCGGCCATTGATGGCCGGAGTCCGCAGCTCTGCGGATGAGGTGAGCCACTGCTGAAGGCGGGGCGAGGACATAGCGTCCTCGCCCCGCCTTTTGGTGTTTGACGGTCGTGTGCTGCCGCTCCACCGGGCCGGCGGCTGGTTCCGCTCCGACGGGGCGCAGTCCGTTCAGTGCGCGGGGGAGGAAGGTGCTGGAACTGTCGCTGCGTGAGTCGCTGCAGCTGAAGTCCGGTCACATCGCGGTCGGTCACCTGGTGCTCGGTCTGCTCCGCGAGGGCGGCGGGCTCGGCGCGCGGGTGGTCGCCGACCACGGCCTGGACTTCGCCGCCGTGCGGCGCGCGGTGGAGGCGTCGACGGGGTGAGCGGGAGGGGCGGATTGCTATACGGAGCGTTGCGGGAGGAGACTGACCGTCAACTTGTCGGTTGAGTGCATCGTCTGAATGGATATGATCGGCCGACTGCGTGAACCGAAATACCGCCCGGAGACGTTCCACGACGTCGGCCGGGCGGTCGCGCATTCGCCCGACCTTCTGCCGAGGACACCGCACCGATGACAGAACCCACCAGCCCCGACGGCGGGCCGCGCCGTCGACCCGACGTGCGCACCAAGGCCCTGATGGCGGCGGCCGCCCTGCTGGCTGCGGTGGCCGGGCCGGTCGGGGTGATGCGGGCGGTCGACGCCGGGCAGCCGCTGACCGCGGCCGCCGTGGCGGCGGTCGCCGTCCTCTGGCTGATCGCCGTCTGGCAGGCCGGGAGCGCCACCGAGCGGGCCCGGCGGCTGGAGGCCGAGCTGGCCGCCAAGGACGACGAGGCCATGGCGGCACTGGTCGTCGCCGGTACGGCCCGGCAGGGCGAGGCGGGAGCCAAGGCGCGGGCCGCCGCCGCGGAGGCCGCGCGGGACGAGGCGCGGACCGCGCTCGGGCGGGCCGAGGAGCAGGTCACCGCGGCCCGCGCGGACGCGGCCAGGGCCCGGGCCGAGGCCGAGGCGGAGCGCGCCGAGCGGGCCGTCCTGGACCGGATGGCCGACGAGGTGCTGCCCGAGGTGGTGAAGCGGTTGCGCACCGGCGCGACCGTGGACAGCGCGCTGGCCGCCCACCGCGAGCACCCCCAGCGCGCGCTGCTGCGCGCCGTCGCCGAGGAGATCGGCCGCGGCGAGAAGCTGCGGGCCGCCGCGCTGGCCGTCTGCGCGACCGCGGCCGGCCGGGTCCAGGCGCTCGCCACGAGCATGCACGCGGAGCTGCGCGAGATGCAGCACCGGCACGACGAGGAGGTCCTCGGCGACCTGCTCAGCCTGGACCACGCCACCGCGCAGGCGGGCCGGATGGCCGACAGCATCGCGGTGCTCACCGGCGCCCGCTCCGGCCGGCGCTGGGGCAAGCCGATCCCGGTGGAATCGGTGCTGCGCGGCGCGCTCGGCCGGATCGGGGCCTACCAGCGGGTGCGGCTGCACAACGCGAGCACGGCCGCGGTGGCCGGGTTCGCCGCCGAGGGCGTGATGCACGCGCTGGCCGAACTGCTGGACAACGCGACCAACTTCTCCGCCCCGCCGGCCGAGGTGCACGTCTACGTCGAGGAGGTGCCGGCCGGTCTGGCGATCACCGTCGAGGACAGCGGCCTGGGCCTGGGCGACAGCTGGCTGCGCCGTGCCGAGCAGGCCGTCTCGGCGGAGCCGCTGGACCTCACCACGCTGTCGGCGGGCACCCGGATCGGCCTCGCGGTGGTCGGGGTGCTGGCCCGCAAGCACGGGCTGCAGATCTCCTTCCGGCCCTCGGCGCGCGGCGGCACCGGCGTGGTGATGCTGGTCCCGCAGCAGTTGGTCACCCAGCCCGCGGCGCCGCCGGCCCCGGCGTCCGCGCCGGTGTCCGCGCCCGCCGAACGGGCCGCGCGCCCCGCGCTCACCCCGGCCCGCCCGGCGCCCGCCGCTGCCGCGCAGGCACCCGCGCAGGCACCCGCCGCGCGGGTGACGGACAGCGGGCTGCCGCAGCGCCGTCGCGGCCAGACGCTCGGCTCGGCCGCCCCCGCGGCCGCCCCGGCCGAGCGGTCCGCCCGGCCCGACGCGGCGGGTGCCGCCGCCCGGTTCGGCGCCTTCCGCCGGGCCGCCCTGCCGGCCGGGGACACGGTGCCGGCCACGGACGACTCCCCGGCCGCCCCCGACACCCCGTCCGCCGCCGCCCCCGTCCCCGCGTCCGACGTTTCCCCCGTCACCGAGAAGGACTCCTGATGAGCAGTGTCACCGACCGCGACCTCGACTGGCTGTTGGAAAACCTGCTGACCAACACCCCCGGTACCCGGCACGCCCTGGTGCTCTCCGCCGACGGCCTCAAGCTCTGCCACACCTCCGGCCTCGGCAACGACCGGGCCGACCAGCTCGCCGCCATCGCCTCCGGCCTGCAGAGCCTGGCGCACGGCGCGTCCATCGAGTTCGGCGACGGCACCGGCGGGGTGCGGCAGTCGATGACCGAGTTCCACGGTGGCGTGCTGTGCATCGTGGCGGCCGGCGAGGGCGCCCACCTCGCCGTGGTCACCGACGAGGACGCCGACGTCGGCGTGGTCGGCCACAACATGCACGGCCTGATCGAGCAGATCGGTGTCCACCTCAGCGCCCCGGCCCGGGAGGACGCCGAGGGCCCGGACGGCCGGGCGGCCGACGGAAGCGCCCCGGCGTGAGCGGGGGCGGGGGGAGCACCGACGGGCGGCCGGTCATGCCGGGCCGGGACGACGACCCGGACCGCCTGTACACCATCACCAGGGGCCGCAGCCGGGCCCCGGAGAACGCGTTCGACCTGGTCACGCTGATCGTCGCCGAGCGGGAGCCGGCGTCGGGCATGCAGTCGGAGCACGCGCGCATCCTGCGGATGTGCGAGGCGCCGACCGCCGTGGTGGAGGTCGCCGCGGAGCTGGCGCTGCCGGTGTCGGTGGTGAAGATCCTCCTCGGCGACCTGCTGGAGACCGGGTCGATCACCGCCCGCCACCCGCGGTTCGCGCCCACCAAGGCCCGGCTGCCCGATCTCGACACGCTGAAGCAGGTACTGCATGGACTCCAACAGCTCTGAGGGCCGGGACGCGCGCCCGAGCGGGCGGACGCCGCTGCGCCGCACCGCCGACAACGCGCTGAAGATCGTCGTGGTCGGCGGCTTCGGCGTCGGCAAGACCACCCTGGTCGGCGCGGTCAGCGAGATCCGTCCGCTGAACACCGAGGAGGTCATGACCAAGGCCGGCGAGGGGATCGACGACCCCACCGGCGCCTGGGGCAAGCGCTCCACCACGGTCGCCTTCGACTTCGGCCGGATCACCCTCTCCGCCAGCCAGGTGCTGTACCTGTTCGGCGCGCCGGGGCAGGAGCGGTTCTGGTTCCTCTGGGACCGGCTGTTCAGCGGCGCCCTGGGCGCGGTCGTGCTGGTGGACACCCGGCGGCTGGAGGACTCCTGGTACGCCATCGACCGGCTGGAGCACCACGGCACCCCGTTCATCGTCGCCCGCAACAACTTCGGCGAGCCGGCCCACACCCTGGAGCAGGTCCGCGAGGCGCTCGACCTGCCGCCCGGGGTGCCGCTGGTGGACTGCGACGCCCGGGACCGGGAGTCCGGCAAGCAGGTGCTGATCGAGCTGGTCCACCATCTGACCGCCCGGGTCGAGGCCGAGTCGGCGGGTCGTCCCGCCCCCGGTACCGCCGTCCCCGTCCTTGACGTCCTTGAGGAGAGCACCCCGTGACCGAGCCCGCCGCCACCCCGCCGCCGGGCTGCCCGGCGCACGCCGGTGCCGTCCCGCTGTACGGGCCGCGCTTCCAGACCGACCCCTCCCAGGTCTACCGCGAGATGCGGGCCGCGCACGGCCCGGTCGCGCCGGTGGAGCTGGCCGGCGGGGTGCCGGCCTGGCTGGTGATCGGCTACCGCGAACTCCAGCTGGTGACCGGCCGGCCGCAGCTGTTCGGCCGGGACTCCGCCCGCTGGACGGGCTGGGCGGCGATCCCCGAGAACTGGCCGCTGAAGCCGATGATGGCCCCGGCGCCGTCGATCCTCTACGCCGAGGGCGAGGAGCACGTCCGGCGCTCGCGGGCGGTCACCGACGCGCTGGCGGCCGTCGACCCGTACGAGCTGCGCAAGCACTGCGAGGAGCTCGCCGACCGGCTGATCGACGGGTTCGCCGGGCGCGGCGAGGCCGACCTGGTCGCCGAGTACGCGCACCGGCTGCCGCTGCTGGTGCTCTGCCGGGTGCTCGGGCTGAGCGAGGAGCAGGCGCCGGTGCTCATCGAGGCCCTGCTGACCATGCTGGACGGCGGCGCGGACGCGCCGGCCGGTGCGCAGCGGCTGCTCGCGGTGATGCTGGAGCTGGTCGAGGAGAAGGCCGCCCACCCGGGCGACGACGTCGCCTCGCGGATGCTGGCGCACCCGGCCGGCCTGACCCACGAGGAGATCATGCGGGACCTGCGGGTGCTGTTGATCGCCGGCCACCAGCCCTGCTCGTACTGGGTCTCCAACGCGCTGCGGCTGATGCTCACCGACGAGCGGTTCGCCGCCTCGCTGTCCGGCGGGCGGCGCAGCATCAGCCAGGCGCTGAACGAGGCGCTCTGGGAGGACACCCCGACGCAGATCTTCGCCGGCCGCTGGGCGGTCCGGGACACCCAGCTGGGCGGGCAGCGGATCGCCGCCGGGGACATGCTGCTGCTGGGCTTCGCGGGCGCCAACGCCGATCCGTCGGTGCGCCAGGCGGACGGGCGGCCGGCCGAGGGCAACCGCGCGTACCTGAGCTACTCGTACGGCGAGCACGGCTGCCCGTTCCCGGCGCAGGAGGCGGCCGAGGTGATCGCGACGACGGCGGTCGAGGTGCTGCTGGACCGGCTGCCGGACCTGCGGCTGGCGGTGGCCGAGCACGCGCTGGTGTGGCGGCCGTCGGCCTGGGTGCGCGGGCTGGTGGCGCTGCCGGTGTCGTTCACGCCGGGGTACGCGGGCTGACGCGAGCACGGCCGGACCCGGGGCCGCAGGACCCCGGGCGCCTCGGGGCCGTTGGACCCCGGTGGCCTTGGGACCGCTGGACCTTGGGACCGCAGGACCGAACCGAAGGAGAGCTGTATCCGATGACCGCCCCCGCTCCGATCGTCCTCGACCCGCTGGCGCGCGACAACGCCGCCGAGGGCGCGCTGCTGCGCGCCGCAGGACCGGTGGTGCCGGTGGAACTGCCCGGCGGTGTCGCCGCCTGGGCGGTGACGCGGCACGCCGCCGCCCGTGAACTGCTGACCGACGCCCGGCTGGTGAAGGACGCCCGGCACTGGGCGGCGTACCAGCGCGGGGACGTGCCGAAGACCTGGCCGCTGATCGGCCTGGCGGTGCCGGGTCCGAGCATGGTGACCACCGACGGTGCCGAGCACCGCCGGCTGCGCGCCCTGGTGGCGCACGCGTTCACCCCGCGCCAGGTGGAGCTGATGCGTCCGCGGGTCGAGGCGATCACGCGTGACCTGCTGGACACCCTGGCGGCGGGGGAGCCGGTGGTGGACCTGAAGTCCGCCTTCGCCTTCCCGCTGCCGATGACGGTGATCTGCTCGCTGCTGGGCGTGCCGGAGTCGGAGCACGGTCGTCTGCGGGACCTCTACGAGCGGTTCTTCGGCGCCCGGCCGAACCCGGAGGGCATCCAGGCGACCATCGCCGGACTGAACGCCTTCGTCAACGACGTGGTGGCGCAGCGCCGCGCGGCCCCCGGCGACGACCTGGCGAGCGTGCTGCTGCTGGCCGACGCGGAGGGCGGGGCGCTGACCGACGCGGAGGCGGCGGCGACCCTGCGGGTGATCATCGCGGCGGGTCACGAGACCACGGTGAACCTCATCGGCAACGCGGTGCGGGCGTTGCTCGCGCACCCGGACCAGTTGGCGCTGGTGCGGGAGGGGAAGGCCGGCTGGGACGCGGTGGTGGAGGAGTCGCTCCGCTGGACGCCGCCGACCAGCAACTTCCTGTTCCGGTTCGCCGCCGAGGACGTGCCGGTGGGCGGCACGGTGATCCCGCGCGGCGAGCCGGTGCTGATCTCGTACAACGCGATCGGCCGGGACCCGGCGCAGCACGGGGTGACCGCCGAGGTGTTCGACGTCACCCGGGACCCGGCCCGGCACCTGTCGTTCGGGCACGGCCCGCACGTGTGCCCGGGCTCGCCGCTGGCCCGGCTGGAGGCGGGGATCGCGCTGCCGGCGCTGTTCGAGCGGTTCCCGGACCTCTCGCCGGCGGTGCCGGACGAGGAGCTGCGGCCGAGCGGCTCGCTGGTGGTGAACGCGCTGAAGGAGCTTCCGGTCCGGCTTTTCTGACGACGAATCGTTTCTCCTTGCGATGTTCGGCCCCGACCGGTCCTCCCGGGCGGGGCCGAACCGGCTTCCGGGTCACAACTGGGGCACACGGGAGTGAAGGCCGCGTTCGGACCTTGGCGGCACGTGGCGGCTGCGTTAACGTCTTTGGATCGGCCGGCCGCCGCGTCCATGTCGAACGTTGAATGTCGAACTCCGGTACAGCGCAATGTCGTTCCGTCGTACAGCCGAGCGTTCACGCCTTGGCGAGGAGGACCGCATTGACTCCCACCCCGACCGTGCCGTCCACGACCGCGGTGCCCGCGTCCGCATCCGCAGCCCGGCGCCGCCGGCCGGCCGCCGTGGCCCTGCTGGCCGTCGCGGCCCTGACCGCGGCCTGTACCAACAGCTCCGGCAGCTCCGGAAGTTCGGGAGGGTCGGGCGGCGGCCAGACCCTGTCCGGCGACTGCGCCAAGTACCAGCCGTACGCCGGCCACTCGGGCCGGACGGTGACGGTGTTCGCCTCGATCCTCAGCCCCGAGTCGGACAACCTGGAGAAGTCCTGGGCGGACTTCAGCAGGTGCACCGGCATCCGGATCAGTTACGAGGGCAGCAACGACTTCGAGTCCCAGCTGCCGGTGCGGGTGAGCGGCAACAACGCCCCGGACTTCGCGGTCATCCCGCAGCCCGGCCTGCTGGCGCAGATGGTCAAGAGCGGCAAGGTGGTCAAGCCGCCCGAGCAGACGGTGGCCAACCAGGCGAAGTGGAGCCCGATCTGGAAGACCTACGGCTCGGTCAACGGCACCTTCTACGCCGCGCCGATGAGCGCCAACATGAAGTCCCTGGTCTGGTACTCGCCCAAGTCGTTCAAGCAGGCCGGCTACACCGTGCCGAAGACCTGGGCCGACCTGATGGCGCTCAGCGACCGGATCGCCAAGGCCGGCGGCGGCAAGCCGTGGTGCGGCGGCATCGCCTCCGGCACGGCCACCGGCTGGCCGGCCACCGACTGGCTGGAGGAGGTGGTCCTCGGCTCGCACGGCGGCGAGGTGTACGACCAGTGGGTCAACCACCAGGTGAAGTTCTCCGACGAGAGGATCACCGCGGCGATGAGGACGGTCGCCGACTGGATGCAGAACCCGGCCTGGGTCAACGGCGGCTACGGTGACGTGAAGTCGATCGCCACCACGACCTTCCAGGACGCGGGCACGCCGATCCTCACCGGCAAGTGCTTCATGCTCCAGCAGGCGTCCTTCTACAAGGCGCAGTGGCCCAAGGACACCAGGATCGGCCCTGAGGGCGACATCTTCGCCTTCAGCCTGCCGGCGGTGAACCCGTCGGTGCCCAGCCCGGTCGAGGGCGGCGGGGAGTTCCTCACCGCGTTCGCGAGCCGGCCCGAGGTGCAGGCGGTGCAGAACTACCTGTCCAGCAGTGACTGGGCGAGCAGCCGGGTGCGGACCGCGACCGGCTGGGTTTCGGCCAACCAGGGCGTGGACAAGAGCCTGTACACCGATCCGATCGACCGGATCTCCGCCGACGCGCTCACCGACCCGACGGCGACGTTCCGGTTCGACGGTTCGGACCTGATGCCGGCCGCGGTCGGTTCCGGGCAGGAGTGGAAGTCGCTCACCGCCTGGTTCGCCGAGGGCCAGTCGATCCAGAAGACCGCCGCGGACATCGACGCCGCCTGGCCGCAGTAGCGGCGCGCGTCACAGGACCACCTGCCGAAGGGCGGTGCGGGACCACCCACCCGCACCGCCCGCCCCTCCGTGCCCTCCCCGCCGCGCCCTGTACGGGAAGGCACCACTCCCGTTTTCCGCCCTCCGTTGGGAAAGGACGTCCCGTCATGTCCCTCTCCGCCGGCGCCTGGGGCGACGCGATGGTCAAGTTCGGCAACGGCTTCGGAGCGATCGCCGGTTTCCTGGGCGTCCTGTTGCTGGTCTTCCTGGCCGCCGGGCGCGCCTCCGGTCGGCTCGCCCGCCCGCTGGCCGTCCTGGTCCTGCTCGGCCCGGCGGTGGCGCTGCTGCTGGTCGGCCTGATCGCGCCACTGGTCCGCACGGTCTACCTGAGCCTGTACAACGACGACAGCAGCCGCTTCGTCGGCGGCGAGAACTTCGGCTGGGCGTTCACCAACGACCCGATGCGCGAGGTCCTGGTCAACACCCTGCTCTGGCTGGTGATCGTCCCGCTGGCGGCCACCGTGCTCGGCCTCGTCCTGGCCCTGCTGGTGGACCGGATGCGCGGCCAGGCGGTCTACAAGTCGCTGATCTTCATGCCGATGGCGATCTCACTGGTCGGCGCCTCGATCATCTTCAAGTTCGTCTACGAGGCGCGCGACCCCTCGCAGCAGCAGATCGGCCTGCTCAGCCAGACGGCGATCGCGCTGGGCTGGGACGATCCGCCGAACTGGATGCTCTCCCAGCCGCTCAACACCTTCCTGCTGATGGCCGTGATGGTGTGGGTGCAGACCGGCTTCGCGATGGTCGTCCTCTCGGCGGCGATCAAGGCGATCCCGGACGACGTCACCGAGGCGGCCCGGCTGGACGGCGCCCAGGGCGTGCGGCTGTTCTGGTACGTCACGGTGCCGATGATCCGCACCACGACGGTGGTGGTGCTCACCACGGTGATGATCACCACGCTGAAGGCCTTCGACATCGTCCGCACCATGACCGGCGGCAACTTCGGCACCCAGGTGCTGGCCAACGAGATGTACTCGCAGTCCTTCGTCCAGTTCAACACCGGGCGGGGCAGCGCGCTGGCGGTGATCCTCTTCCTCGCGGTGCTGCCACTGGTGGCCTACAACATCCTCCAGCTGCGCAAGGAGCGTGCGGTCCGATGAGCGTACGGCGCGACGGCAACGCCGTCCGGAAGGCCTTCTCCTCCCCGCTCGCCTCGGTCTTCGTGATCGCGGTGACGGTGCTGTGGACCGTCCCCACCATCGGTCTGCTGGTCACCTCGCTGCGTCCCAAGCAGGACGTCACCACCGACGGCTGGTGGAACGCCCTGCTCCATCCCGACCTCGGCCTGGACAACTACCACACGGTGCTGTTCGAGGGCGGATCCGGCGTCTCCACCGGTCTGATGCCCTTCCTGGTGAACTCGCTGGCGATCAGCGTGCCGGCCACCCTCTTCCCGCTGGTGCTGGCGTCGATGGCCGCGTACGCGCTGGCCTGGGTGCGGTTCCGGGGCAGCGACACGCTGTTCTTCGTGGTCTTCGCGCTCCAGGTGGTGCCGATCCAGATGGCGCTGATCCCGCTGCTCAAGCTGTTCTCGGGCGGGGCGCACCTGGGCCCGCTGACGCTGCTGCCCGCGCTGGACCTCAAGGGCACCTACGCGCCGGTCTGGCTGGCGCACACCATGTTCGCGCTGCCGCTGGCGATCTTCCTGCTGCACAACTTCATCGCCCTGCTGCCGCGCGACCTGATGGAGGCGGCGGTGGTGGACGGCGCCTCGCACTTCAAGATCTTCCGCTCCATCGTGCTGCCGCTCTGCACCCCGGCGCTGGCCTCGTTCGCGATCTTCCAGTTCCTCTGGGTCTGGAACGACCTGCTGGTGGCGCTCACCTTCGCGGGCGGCACGCCGGACGTGGCGCCGATGACGGTCCGGCTGGCGCAGCTGTCCGGCTCCTTCGGCGGGCGGTGGGAGCTGCTCACGGCGGGGGCGTTCCTGTCGATCGTGATCCCGCTGGCGGTGTTCTTCGCGCTCCAGCGGTACTTCGTGCGCGGGCTGCTGGCCGGATCGGTCAAGGGCTGACGCCGCTCTCCCCGGGGCCCGCGCGGCCCCGCCGGGGAGCGTCGGGGTTCACGCCGTTCCATGGCGAATGTGTCGATTTCGTGGACACGGTCGCCGGGCAGCCGGTACACCGTTGAGGGGAGTCGGCCGAGGTGACACAGGGGGGCGGTCATGGCGAACACGGGCAGGGGCGGGGACAGGGGCGGCGGGTGGTGGGGGCGCCGGGCCGTTGGCCTGCTGGCGGCCCTCGCCACGGCGGCGGCGCTGGCCGTCGGACCGGGCGCGCCCCCGGCGGCGGCCGTCACGGTGACACTGGGCAGCACCGAGCCCGGCACCGCCGTCGACACCGCGGACTCCCACTACCTCAACGCCTCGCGCTATGTGACCGGTTCGTCCGGCGGCACGGTCGGCAGCATCTCGGTCTACGTGGAGAGCGTGGACGCCGCGCCCGGCAACAGGTTCCAGACGGCGGTCTACCAGGACGACGGCGGCAGCCCGGGCGCCCTGCTGGCGAGCAGCGCCACCGCGACCATCGCCGGGCCGGGCTGGAACACCGTCCCGGTGACGGCCACCCTGGCCGCCAACACCCCCTACTGGCTGGCCTACAACACCAACGGCTCCGGCCCGTCCGTCAACAACCTGCGCTACCGCCCGGGCGGTACCAGCGCCTACGGCAACGGCGGGCAGCCGTTCGGCAGTTGGCCGGCCACCGTGGGCCCGGTGAGCACCAGCCCGACGAGCTTCTCGATCTACGCGACGTACACCGCCGAGGTGGCCCCGCCGCAGGTCCCGGGCGCCGGGCCGGGCGGGGAGGGCCCGGTCCTGCTGGTCACCAGCCAGGCCAACCCGTACACCCGCTACCTGGCGGAGATCCTCAAGGCGGAGGGGCTGAACGCCTACCGCCAGGTGGACATCTCCGCCGTCACCGGCACCGTGCTGGCCTCCGCCGACGTGGTGCTGCTCGGTGAGATGCCGCTCACCGCCGCCCAGGCGAACCTCTTCAGCACCTGGACCAACGGCGGTGGACGGCTGGTGGCGATGCGTCCGGACAAGCAGCTCGCGCCGCTGTTCGGTCTCACCCCGGCGGCCGGCACCCGCGCCGACGCCTACCTCAAGGTCGACACCGGCGCGGCGCCCGGCACCGGGATCACGGGTGCCACCATGGGCTACCACGGCGCCGCCGACCTCTACGCGCTGAACGGCGCCACCGCCGTCGCCACCCTGTACAGCGACGCGACGACCGCGACCGCCAACCCCGCGGTCACCCTGCGCGCCGCCGGCGCCGGCCGGGCGGCCGCGTTCAGCTACGACCTCGCCAGGTCCGTGGTGCAGACCCGCCAGGGCAACCCCGCCTGGGCCGGCCAGCAGCGCGACGGTGTCGACGGCTACCAGGCCAGCGAGATGTTCTTCGGCACGGACGGCCAACCGGACTGGAACGACCTGGACAAGGCGCTGATCCCGATCGCCGACGAGCAGCAGCGGCTGCTCGCCAACCTGCTCACCCAACTGGCCTCCGGCGACAAGCCGCTGCCCCGGTTCTGGTACTTCCCGCGCGACGTCAAGGCCGTGGTGGTGATGACCGGCGACGACCACGGCGTCGGCGGCACGGCCGGCCGCTGGGACGGCTACCTCGCGCAGAGCCCGCCCGGCTGCTCGGTCGCCGACTGGGAGTGCGTGCGCGGCTCCTCGTACATCTACCCGGAGGACCCGCTGACCCCGGCCCAGGCCAAGGCGTACAACGACCAGGGCTTCGAGATCGGCGTGCACATCACCACCGACTGCCGGCCCTGGGGCACCACTTCGGCCCTGCAGAGCCGCTACCGGGACCAGTTGGCCGCCTGGCGGGCCGCGTACCCGGGGCTGCCGAACCCGGCGAGCAGCCGGACGCACTGCGTGGAGTGGGACGACTGGGCCACCCAGGCGAAGACCAAGCTGGCCAACGGGATCCGGCTGGACACCGACTACTACTTCTACCCGTCGAGCTTCACCCAGGACCGGCCCGGCTACTTCAACGGCACGGCGCAGATCATGCGCTTCGCCGACACCGACGGCGGCGTGATCGACGCGTACCAGGCCACCACCCAGCTCACCGACGAGTCCGGCCAGTCGTACCCGGGCACCGTCACCACCCTGCTCGACGCCGCGTACGGCGCGCAGGGCTACTACGCGGCGCTGACCGCCAACCTCCACACCGACTTCGCCGCCTCCGCCGCCTCGGACGCGGTGATCGCCGCCGCCAAGGCGCGGGGCGTGCCGGTGGTGTCCGGGCGGCAGATGCTCACCTGGCTGGACGGGCGCAACGGCTCGGCGTTCGCGAAGCTCGCCTGGCACGCGGCCACCGGGGGAGGGGGCTCGCTGACCTTCGACATCACCGGCGGCGCCAACGGGCTGCGCGCGATGCTGCCGTTCAACGCGGCCTCCGGCACGCTCGGCGGCATCACGTCGGGGGGCCACCCGGTGCCGTACCGGGTCGAGACGGTGAAGGGCGTGGCGTACGCGTTCTTCGACGGCGCGGTGGGCTCGTACGCGGCCGAGTACGGCCATGACTCCACCGCGCCGACGGTGACCGGCACCACGCCGGCCGCGGGCGCGAGCGGGGTGGCGCCGGGTACGGCGGTGCGGTTCTCCTTCGGCGAGCCGCTCGACCCGGCGAGCGTGACCGGCGGGTCGGTCACCCTGCGGCCCACGGCGGGCGGCGCGGCCGTCGCGGGGACGGTCGGCCTCGACCCGGCGGCGAACGGGGTGGTGTTCACCCCGGCCGCCCCGCTCGCACTGACCACCGGGTACACCGCGAGCGTCCAGGGCGTGCGGGACCTCTCGGGGAACGCGTCGGCGGCACCGTACGCGTTCACGTTCACCACCGGGGGAGCGGAGCCGCGGACCATCGGCAACCCCGAGGTGGGCTCGCTGACCGACGACACCGACTCCAACCACCTCAACGGCAGCCGGGTGACGACCGGCGCCGACCCGGTGGCGCTCACCTCGCTGAGCGTGCACGTCGGTCCGGTCGTTGCGGCCCCCAACAACCGGTACCAGCTGGCCGTCTACACCGACGTGGCCGGCTCGCCGGGGACGCTGGTGGCCACCACGGCGACCGGGACGCTGACCGCCAACGCGTGGAACTCGCTGCCGCTGGACCTCACGCTGAGCGCCGGCACCTCGTACTGGTTCGTCTACAACAGCAACGGGACGAGCTCCACGGTCAACAACATGCACTACTCGACGGGCGCCGCCGGACAGGGCGCCTACAGCAACACGGTGGTGCCGTTCGGCACCTGGCCGGCGGACTTCGGGCCGGCCGTGAAGGACTCGTTCCGGTACTCGCTGTACGGGACGTACTGACGGCGGCGGCGCGGAGCCGTTCTGCGTCCAGGAGTGCGCCGGGACCTCGGACCCGGCTCTGTCACAGGGGTGTGACGGGGCCGGGTCCGGGCTTTTTGAACTTGTTCAGAATGGTCTACAGTCGGCTTCGGCCGTGGTGCCCGGTGTCCTGCCGGTGTGGTTCCGCGTGCCCGTCGGCGAACCGCCCGGAGGGTGGCTTCCGCACGCCCACCCGACCTCTGAGGGGGAAACCATGTCCGGATTCAGCACGCCGGCGGCGGACGGAGTGCCGCCCGGCGGCGTCGGGGCCGGCGCTGGTGCCGGGACCGCGCCCGGCTTCGGCCCGGCCCTCGGCCATGGACCCGGACCCGGGTCCGGCGGGCCCTACCGCGCGCCCCAGGTGCCCGCGCCGCGGCCGTTCGCGTGGCTGCGGCCCAGCGACCCGGACCGGAAGGCCCCGGCCACCGGCCGGACGGTGCTGGCGGCGGTGCTCACCGGTCTGCTGGCGTCCGCGCTGCTGATGGACGGACTCGGCGTCAACCTGCTGCTCTGCGCGGCGCTCGCCACCGTCGGCGCCGGGATCGCCGCCCGCGCGGCGGGCCGCCGGCTGCGCGTCTGGACCGCCGTGTGGAGCGCGCTCGCGCTCGCCCTGCTCGCCGTCCCGGCGCTGTACGAGGCCGGCTGGCCGGTGGTGCTGAGCACGGTCTGGGCCGTCGGGCTGGCCTCGCTGGCGCTGCACGGCGGGCGGCGCTGGAGCGGCGTCCTGCTCGCGCTGCCCGGCCTGCTCTGGCAGCTCGTGCCGGCGCTCGGGTGGGCCCGGCGGAGCCTGCGCGGCGGCGGGAACACCCGCGGCCGGGTGGCTCCGGTGCTCAAGGGCGTCTTGGTGGCGGCCGTGCTGCTGGCGGTCTTCGGCACCCTGTTCGCCGGCGCCGACGCGGCCATGGCCGAGGTCCTCGGGAGTCTCGTGCCCAGCCTGGACCTCGGCGAACTCCCGCCCCGGGTCGCCCTGTTCGTGCTCGGCCTGGCCACCGCCCTGGGCTTCGCCCACATCGCGGCCGGCCCCCGCCGCTGGGACCGCACGCCGGTCCGGCCGGGCCGGGCCAGGGGCCGGCTGGAGTGGGCGCTGCCGCTGGCCGCGCTGAACCTGATGTTCGGCGCCTTCGCGGTGGTGCAGGCGGTGGTGGTGCTCGGCGGCGGGGAGTCGGTGCTGGAGCGGACCGGGATGAGCCGCTCCGAGTACGCCCGGCAGGGCTTCTGGCAGCTGCTCGTGATCACCGTGCTGACCCTGGTGGTGGTCGCGCTCGCCAAGCGCTGGGCGCCGCGCGCGACCGGGACCGACCGCCGGCTCGCACGGCTGCTGCTCGGCGCGCTCTGCCTGCTCACCCTGGTCGTGGTGGCCTCGGCGCTCGGGCGGATGTGGTTCTACGTGGACGCCTCCGGGCTCACCGCGCTGCGGCTCTGGGTGCTGGCGGTCGAGCTCTGGCTGGGCGTGGTCTTCGTGCTGCTGATCGCGGCGGGCCTCACCCCGTCGGCCGGCTGGCTGCCGCGCGCGGTGGTGCTGAGCGCGGCGCTGGCCGCCGCCGGGTACGGCCTGATCGGGCCGGACGCGCTGGTCGCGGAGCACAACGTGGCCCGCTTCGAGCGGACCGGGCAGATCGACCTGCGCAACGTCCGCGGCCTCTCGCCGGACGCCGTCCCGGCCCTGGACCGGCTGCCGGGGGACTACCGGACCTGCGCGCTCGGCGTCATCGCCTCCGACCTGGCGGAGACCGGCCCCGCTCCCTGGTACGCCGCCAGCCTGGCCGGGGCGCGGGCCCGGGACATCCTCGCCGAGCGCCCGCCGGCCGACCGCCTCGTGGGGCAGGAGTATGCCTGTGACCGGGTCGGGCTCCGCTACGAGTTCACCTTCGGCGGCTGAGCCCGGCTGAGCCCGGCTGAGCCCGGATCGGCCGGGTGACCGCGGGAACGGCGAGGGGCCGGCCGGGAGCGTGCTGCTCCCGGCCGGCCCCTCGTCCGTCCGGCCGCCTCCCCCGGGCGGGCGGCCGGTCAGTGCATCGCGACCTTGGCGGCGTCCGACGGCAGGTCGGCGGCCTTGGCCTTGATCACGACGGCCGCGACCACGAAGGCCAGGACCGCCATCGCGGCGCCCACGATGAAGCCGTGCGAGATGCCCTGCGCGAGCACCTCGTTGGCGGCGGTGGTGCCCTGCGGGAACTCGTGCTTCTCCATCAGCCAGGCCTGCTGCTCCGGCGTGGCGGTCGCCATGAAACCGGGCAGCTGCACCTCGGCCTCGCTGGTCGCGTAGCGCGCGAACACCGTGGTCAGGATCGACAGGCCGAGCGAACCGCCGATCTGCTGCATGGAGTTCAGCAGACCCGAGGCGGCGCCGGTCTCCTGCCCGGAGACGCCCGCGACGGAGAGCAGCATCACCGGGACGAAGACCAGGCCCATGCCGAAGCCGAAGACCACCGTGGGGCCGAGGACGCCGTCCACGTAGCCGCTGTCCGCATCGATGAAGGTCAGCCAGCTGAGGCCGATCGCGACCAGCAGCGAGCCGCCCGCCATGAACGGCTTCGGGCCGTACTTGCCCTGCAGACTGGAGGCGACCTGGGCGGCCACGATGATCGCGACGCTGATCGGCATGAACGCGAAGCCGGCCTTGAGCGGGCTGTAGCCCAGCGGCCCCTGCACGAAGAGGGTGATGTAGAAGAAGATGCCGAACATGGCGGCGGCCAGGCAGAGCATCATCACCAGACCGCCGGTGCGGTTGCGGTCGGCGAACAGCTTCAGCGGGGTGATCGGCTGCGAGGTGCGGGTCTCGATGAACACGAACGCGACCATCAGGATCGCGCCGACGGCGAAGGAGCCGAGCGTCAGCGGGTCCTCCCAGCCGTCCGACGCGGCGCGGATGAAGCCGTAGACCAGGCCGACCAGGCCGATCGTCGAGGTGAGCGCGCCGGGCAGGTCGAAGCGGCCGGGGTGGCGCTCCGACTCGGCGATGTAGCGCGGCGCGGCGAAGGCGATGAGGACCGCGATCGGCACGTTGACGAAGAAGACCCAGCGCCAGTCGAGGTACTCGGTGAGCACACCGCCGGCCAGCAGGCCGATCGCGGCGCCCGAGCCGGCCACCGCGGAGAACACGCCGAAGGCCCGGTTGCGTTCGGGCCCCTCGTCGAAGTTGGTGGCGATCAGGGCGAAGGCCGTCGGCGAGCAGATCGCGCCGCCGATGCCCTGGAGCGCGCGGGCGGCCAGCAGCATGCCGCCGTCCTGGGCGAAGCCGCCGAGCAGCGAGGCCAGACCGAACAGCAGCGTGCCGGCTATGAAGACCCGGCGCCGGCCGAGGATGTCGCCCGCGCGTCCGCCGAGCAGCAGCAGGCCGCCGAAGGTCAGCGTGTAGGCGTTGATCACCCACGACAGGTTGGTGGTGGAGAAGCCCAGATCGTCCCTGATCTGCGGCAGGGCGATGTTCACGATGGTGGCGTCGAGCACCACCATCAGCTGCGAGGCCGCGATGACGGCCAGGGTGATGCCCTTGTTCGGGCTGCTTTTGCTTGGTGAAGCGGTTTTCTTGCTGAGCGTGTCGGAGATAGCCAAGTTGATGCCCCCTGCTGGCTACTGCTTCGTGTGCTGCGGACCTTGGGGTCCGGCGTGGCCCGACGGCGTCCCGCGGGCTATGAAGGAACGGAATCGTTCACTAGGGTGGACGATAGCGTTGCCGAGATTGTGAACGCAAGCGTTCCTTAGGGTTGGTGACAATGGATCAGTTGGTGCGGCACCTCGCGGCGGACCTCTCGGCCGGCCTTCCGTCCGGCCCGGCGGCGCAGAAGGCGCCCGAGGCCGTGCGGGCCGCCTGCCCCGTCCAGGTCGTTGCCGAGGTCCTGGCCAGGCCGGTGCGGCGGCGGGGGAAGGAGCTGGAGGCGGCGATCTTCGAAGCGACGCTCGATCAGCTCACCTCCGGCGGATTCGCGCGGCTGACGATGGAGGGGGTCGCCGGCGCCGCGCGGACCGGGAAGGCCGCGCTGTACCGGCGGTGGGCATCCAAGGTGGAACTCGTCGTCGACGCCCTGGACTCCACTCTGCCACGCCCTGCCGACACGCCTTCCCTCGGGTCCGCCCGGGCGGAACTGCACCACTTGGTCGAGAGTTTCGTGTCCGTCGCGCGCTCCAGGGCGGGGGGTGCGTTGAGCGCGGTGATGGCCGAGCTGGACCACGACCAGGCGGAGCTGTTCAAGGACTTCATCACCCGGCGGATGCTGGCGCCGACCAAGGACGTGATCCTCGACATCCTGCGGCGGGGCGCCGAACGCGGCGACGTCCGGCCCGGCGCGGCCACCCCGGTGGTCGCCGACGTCGTCCCGGCGATGCTGCTGTACCGGGTCAAGGTCTGTGGGCGTCAGGTCGGCCCCGAGTTCGCGGGCCAGCTGGTCGACGAGGTGCTGGTCCCGCTGATCCGGCCCTGATCCGGCCCTGATCCGGCCCTGAGTCGGCCTTGAGTCGGCCCTGATCCCGCCCGGGGTGCGCTGCCCGGGGTGCGCTGCCGGGCGCTGCCCCGGGCCGGTTCGGGCCGGTCCTGGCGGGCGGGCGGTTGGCATAGGCTGGAGGCCGACCAGCTGAACGGACCCCGCCATGCCCATCGTCCCGCCGACGCACTCCGTCGAGCGCTCGCTGCGCCGCGCCGGTGCCAAGATCGTCGTCGGCCTCGACGAGGTCGGGCGCGGCGCCTGGGCCGGGCCGGTCACCGTGGGCGCGGCCGTCACCGGCCTGCGCCGGCCCCCGGAGGGGCTGACCGACTCCAAGCTGCTCACCGGGCTCCGCCGCGAGGCGCTCGCGCCGGTGCTCGCCGACTGGGTCACCGCGTACGCGCTCGGCCACGCCTCGGCGCTGGAGTGCGACGAGCTCGGGATGACCGCCGCGCTGCGGCTGGCCGCCGTCCGCGCGCTGGAGGCGCTGCCGGTGGAGCCGGACGCGGTGATCCTCGACGGCAAGCACGACTACCTCGGCGGCCCCTGGCGGGTGCGCACGGTGATCAAGGGCGACCAGTCGTGCGTCTGCGTCTCCGCCGCCTCGGTGCTGGCCAAGGTCCACCGCGACGGCCTGATGGCCGATCTCGGCGAGGCGCACCCCGAGTTCGGCTTCGCCGACAACGCCGGCTACCCGTCCCCGGTGCACCGGGCCGCGCTGGAGGAACTCGGGCCGACCGAACACCACCGCCTCTCCTGGTCCTATCTCGACGGACTGCCCAGGTGGCGCCATCTGAAGCGGACCCGGACGGTTCCCGGGCCCGGTGGGGCGGGCTCGGCGGAGTCCGTCGGCGAACAGCTCGCGCTCGGTTTCTGACGGTACGTCTGGAAACTCCCGCGGCGGCCCACGGGCCCGCGGTCCCAACAGGTGGGGCGCCCGTGCGCGTCCGACCGGCATTTGATAGATATCCGGGTATGCCTGTCTTCCCCGAGGAGCCGGAGATTAACGAGAGCCTCCCGGGCCCCGGCGTTCCCAGCCCCCGTGAGTCGGACGCACAAGCCCTCCGCGCGCCTGCCACCGGCGGCGCGGCCACCGCCGTACCGTCGGCCGCCGGTGTCGTGCCGGCCCCGGTGCCGGGCCCCCGCCCCGCACCGCCGCGGCCGGCGCCGCCGCGTTCGGCGGCCGCACGGGCGGACCGTCCGGGGCCTTCGCCGCGCCCGAACCCGATCCCCAAGCCCAGCCCCCCGCGACCCGCGCCACGGCCGGCGCCGGTCGAGGTCCGGCACGTCCCCGCCGCCGAGGCGGAGGCGCTGGACCGCGCGGACGAGACCGTCGACCTGCTGCTGGACGCCGGCCGCGACCCGGGCGCCGTCCTGGTGCTGACGGTCGGCGCGGCGCACCCCTGGCAGGTGCACGAGCTCTCCTTCGGCGAGGAGCGCTACTGGGCGCAGCTCGCCGAGGGCGGCGACGTGTTCTACGCGGACGCCGGGCTGACCCGCCCGGTCCGCCGGCCGGTGGTCGTGCTGGTCGTCAACGGCGGTCCGGCCGACCGCGCCGCTGCGGCGTACGCCGAGGCGCTTCGGCGCGCGGAGGAGCTGCTGGTGGTCTGCGGCGGCCCCGCCCCGGCCGGTGCGCCGCTCGCGGCCGCCGGGGCCCCGGTCCCGCGCGGCATGCCTGCCTGAGAGCCCTGACGGCCGCCCCGGCCCGGTACCCCTTCCGGTACCGGGCCGGGGCGTTTCCTCTTCGCTGCCCCACGCCGGTCTCCGGGTGCGGGATCCGGGCCCTGGCGGTCGAGTTGGCGTTGGTGGTCGAGTCGGCGTTGGCGGGACGGGCCCGGAGCCGCCCTGCGCGGTCGGGCGGTGGCCGGACGCTCAGCGGGTGCCGGTGCGCCGGGCCGGTTCGATCGCCGCGACCCGGGCGGGTCCCCATGGACGCTCGGCCTGGCGGGAGCGCGGTGACCGCTGGCCGCGCGGGGTGTCCCGCGCCGTGCGGGGCGCCAGCTCCGTCACGGTGTGGACCGGCCCCTGCGCCCACGAACCCGCGTGCGGATTGCGTCCGCTCCGTCCGTCGCCGAGGATCTGCCAGCCGGCCGGGGTCAGCGCGACGTACGCCCCGCAGCGCAGCCCGTGCAGGCCGGCCGCGTCCCGCAGGGCCCACATCCAGGCGCCGTCCGGCTCCGTCCAGCCGGTCGCGCCCTCGCGGCAGCGCAGCAGGACGGCCGTCCGCCTCGGGCTGGGCAGCCGCAGGTCGTGCGCGGTGACCTGGCGCAGGTGGGAGAGGATCGCGTTGCGGTGCAGCCAGCCGTCCGCGTCGTGCGGCCAGGGCGCGAACGAGGCCGAGGCGGTCACCCGGTGCAGCGCGTCCAGGACGGCGACCACCACCGTGCCGGGCTGGGGCAGGTGGAGCCGGTGCAGTTCCAGGACGAACTCGCGGGGGTCGCGGAGCAGCGGGATCCCCAAGTCCGTCCAGGTCTCCAGATCGAGCACCCGTCTGGGGGCCGAACTCCGGGCGAGGGGATAACGACCTCGGTCGATGCCGCTGATCACGACCCTCCTTCCCGACCCACGGACGCGCGGGTGCCTGCGTACGCCGGAGGCATGGTCCAAGGGACCGGGCTCGGGGTACGGTCCAATTCTCAGGGCAGATGGGGTGGAGCGGCAACGATGAAATGATGAACGCCGCCCGAAAGCCAACATTCTGCCGGATATATTCCACGTCCGCCCGGAACCGGCCCGGCCGCCGCCGGACCGCGGCCCGGCCGGGCGCGGAGACGTCCCGGAGGCCGTGACTACTCCGTTCGGGTGCGGTCGGTCGGTCGGGTGCGGTCGGTCGGGTCGGCCGGGCTGTGCCGGGCGGCGGTGCGGGGCGGCGGTCAGCCCTGGAGCCCCAGCACCAGCGGCAGCACCGCGCCCGCCCCCGCGCGGCGCAGCAGCCGGGCGGCCACCGTGACCGTCCACCCGGAGTCCACCAGGTCGTCCACCAGCAGCACCGGGCCGCCCGCCGCCGCCACCGCCGCGGCCGTCTCCGGCGGCAGGACCAGCGCGCCCGCCACCGAGTTCAGCCGCTGGGCGCTGTTGCTGCGCGACCCGTGCGGCGGCTGCCCGGTCGCGTACGCGAACTGCCCGAGCAGTGGCAGCCGCCCGATCTCGGCGATCCTGGCGCCGAGGCTGCCGACCAGCTGCGGCCTGGTGGCGGAGGCCATCGTCACCACGCCGACCGGCCGCTCCAGCCGGGTGCCGTCGGCCGTCGCCGGGCCGGCCCAGCCGCCGGGGCCGCGCGCCCAGTCGGCCAGCACGGTGACCAGGGCGTCCACCACCTCGCCGGGAACGGGCCGGTCCGGGGCCTGGTCGGCGAGCAGCGAGCGCAGCCGGGTGCCCCAGCCGATGTCCGAGAGCCGGCCGAGCGCGCGGCCGGTCTCGGCCTGCTCGCCCGCCGGGATGCGGCCCTTGAGCGGGATGCCCAGCGCGTCCATGCCGGTCGGCCAGAGCCGGCGCGGCTCGACGCCGACGCCCGGTCGGCCGAGGGCGGCGCGGGCGGCCTCCAGGGCCTCCGCCGAGACCTCCGGCCCGTGCAGCGGCCCGGCGCAGTTGTCGCACCGGCCGCACGGCGCCGCCTGGTCGTCGTCCAGCTGCCGGCGCAGGAACTCCATCCGGCAGCCGGTGGAGGACGCGTACTCGCGCATCGCCCGCTGTTCGGCCTCCCGGGAGGCGGCCACCTTGGCGTAGCGGGCGGTGTCGTACTCCCAGCTCCGGCCGGTGGCCGTCCAGCCGCCCTTGACCCGCCGGACGGCGCCGTCCACGTCGAGGACCTTGAGCATGGTCTCCAGCCTGGTGCGGCGCAGGTCCACCCGGGGCTCCAGCGCGGCGGTGGAGAGCGGCCGGCCGGCCTCGGCGAGGGCGCCGATGGTCCGGCGCACCTGCTCCTCGGGCGGGAAGGCGAGCGAGGCGAAGTAGCGCCAGATCGCCTCGTCCTCGCGGCCGGGCAGCAGCAGCACCTCGGCCCGGTCGACCCCGCGCCCGGCCCGGCCGACCTGCTGGTAGTAGGCGATCGGGGAGCTGGGGGAGCCGAGGTGGACGACGAAGCCGAGGTCGGGCTTGTCGAAGCCCATGCCGAGGGCCGAGGTGGCGACCAGCGCCTTGACCCGGTTGGCCAGCAGGTCGGCCTCGGCGGTGCGGCGCTCGGCGTCCTCGGTGCGGCCGGAGTAGGAGGCCACCGTGAAGCCTCGCTCGCGCAGGAAGGCCGTCACCTCGTCGGCGGCGGCGACCGTGAGGGTGTAGACGATGCCGGAGCCGGGCAGCCGGTCGAGGTGGTCGGCGAGCCAGGCCAGCCGGTGCGCCGGGTCGGACAGGGTCAGCACGCCGAGGGTGAGGCTCTCGCGGTCGAGCGGGCCGCGCAGCACCAGCGCGTGCTCGTCGCCCGCGCCGGTGCCGAGCTGCTCGGCGACGTCGGCGGTCACCCGGGAGTTGGCGGTGGCGGTGGTGGCCAGCACCGGGACGCCCGGCTGGAGCTCGGCGAGCATGGTGCGCAGCCGGCGGTAGTCGGGGCGGAAGTCGTGGCCCCAGTCGGAGATGCAGTGGGCCTCGTCGACCACCAGCAGGCCGGTGGAGGCGGCGAGCTTGGGGAGCACGTGGTCGCGGAAGTCGGGGTTGTTCAGCCGCTCGGGGCTGACCAGCAGGACGTCCACCTGCCCGGCGGCGACCTCGGCCTGGACGGCGTCCCACTCGTCGGTGTTGGCGGAGTTGATGGTGCGGGCGTGGATGCCGGCCCGGGCGGCCGAGTCCACCTGGTTGCGCATCAGGGCGAGCAGCGGCGAGACGATCACCGTCGGACCGGCGCCGCGGGCCCGCAAGAGGGCGGTGGCGATGAAGTAGACGGCGGACTTGCCCCAGCCGGTGCGCTGCACCACCAGGGCCCGGCGGTGGTCGACGACCAGGGCCTCGATGGCGGTCCACTGGTCCTCGCGGAGGGTGGCCCCGGGGCCGGCCAGCTCGCGCAGGACGGCCTCGGCCCGCGCCCGGACCTCGGCACGGTCGGCGGCGGTGGCGGTGGAGTGGGTCTTCGGCTGCTGCATGGCCCCATGTAACCCCGAGGAGCCGACAACGGGCGAACGGCGGGGGTGAGGACGGGGCGCGGAGGGGGTGAGGCCGGGGTGAGGAGGGGGAGAGGACAGTGCGAGGCCGGGAGTCGTTTCATCCGTTCGTCTGCTGAACGGCGGCAGTTTTTCCCTCGGGAGAGTGGCTCGGCGATACGCCGATCGGGGGAGGAGTTATTCACAGGCCGGGTTTATCCACAGGCCTGGAGGAATTTTCCGGGGGCTTCGGAGAATTGCGGCAGCCTTCCCGCCATGACCGACGAACGCATCTCCCTTCCCTTCGGCGACGGCCCCGACGGCCGTCCGATCACCATGCGGGGCCCGGCCGACATGGCCGAGGTCCTGCCGTACCTGCTCGGCTTCTACCCCGACGACAGCATTGTCGCGGTCGGCCTCCAGCCGCCCGGACTGCACCAGGGCGGGGTGATCCGGCTGGACATCCCCGAGTCGGCCGAGGAGTGGCGGGCCGCCGCGGAGGAGACGGCCGACCTCCTCGTCCGGCTCTCCGAGCGGGAGGACCGGCGGCCGGTCCAGGTCCTCCTCTACCTCTGCCAGGATCCCGCCGGGCCGCGGCCCGGCGGGGAGCACGGACCGCCGGTGGCCGAGCGGCTGCGTCCGCTGGCGGAGTGGTTGCACCGGGCCTTCGAGGGCCGCGGGGTGCGGGTGAAGGAGTCGCTGTGCGTCTCGGCGGGCCGCTGGTGGTCCTACCTCTGCACGCGGGAGGGCTGCTGCGACCCGGTGGGCCATCCGATCCGGCGGACGCCCGGCCCCGGCCCGGTCGCGGTGGCGGCGACCGTCGCTGGCCTGGCGCCGCGCGGCAGCCGCAGGGAGATCCTGGCCGGGCTGGCCCCGGTCGGCCCGCCCGGGGCGGACGCCCTGCGGGCCGCCTTCGCCCGGGCCGGGGCAGGGCCGTCGCCGGGGCGGCGGCTGTCGCTCGACCGGCGGGAGCACGCCGCGCTGCTCGACGCGGCCGTGGCCGAGTTCATGGCCGGGGCCACGACGCTCGACGAGGACCGGACGGCGCGGCTGATGCTGGCGCTCCAGGACCGGATCATCAGGGACCGCGCGGCCGAGTACGCCAGGCCGGCCGAGCTCGCGCCCGCCCAGCGGCTCTGGCGGTTCCTGGCCACCCGCTGCGTGGCGCCGTACGAGAGCTGCGCCGCGCCGCCGCTCACCCTGCTGGCCTGGGCCTCGTGGGTCGCGGGCGACACCGCGACCGCGCGGGTGGTGCTCGGCCACACGCTGCGCCGCCACCCCTCCTACCTGCTGGCGCAGCTGCTGTACGAGACGCTGAACGCCGGCTTCGCACCGGACGCGCTGCTGGCGAGCGTGGCGGAGGAGCGCCGCCGCCGCACGGAGCGGGAGGAACGGGAGGCGGCGGCCGAAGAGCAGGCCGAGGGCACGGTCGAGGGGGCGGCCGGGGGAGCGGCCGGGGACCGGGAGCCGGATTCCGGGCCGGCGTCGGGTCCGCCCCCGGCGCCGGTCCCCGCCGCCGACGGGCCGGCTGCCGGGAGGGCGCGTCGCCGGGCCCGTCGGCGGCGCGGCCGTCCGGCCACGGCGGCGGGTGAGGAGGGTACGGCGATCGACTGGGCCGAGCGGCCCGACCGCCCGGCTCGGGAGCCGTTCGGGCGGGACGGCACCGGTGGCGTTCCCGGCGATGGCGGTCGCCCCGGGCCCACCGCCGTACGGACGCGGTGCACGGGGGCCGTCGGCGCCCGTGCCGGCACCGCTCCGGCGGCCGGGTGCCGGGCGCCGGAGCGCCGACGGGTCCTGCGCACGGCACGGACCGCCCGCCCGGCGTCCTGGCCGCAGCCCTTCCCGGCGGGCGGCTGCGGTCGGGGCCGGCTGCGGGGCGCGGGCAGCGCGGCGGTGGGGCGTCATGCGCGGTGACGTCCGCACGGCCGCGGCGGGCGGGCGGCCGGGCCCGGCCCGCCCGGCCCCCGCTGCCGGTGGCGGGCTACGCCTCGCCGCGCGCCATCGCGATCAGACGGTCCAGCACCTTGCCCCCGCTGACCCGCAGGCCGTCGTGCTCCCACTCGTTGGTGACCCACGTCCGCAGCCCCCGCACGGCCCGCGCGGTCTCCAGCGAATCGGCGGTGTCGACGTACATGTCGTCGTGGTACACCGCCGCCACCACCGGCACCTCGTTGGCGGCCAGCCGGGCCGGGTCGTAGAGGTCGGCCCAGTCGGTGCGGGCGGCCAGCAGTTCCGCGGTCTCCTTCAGCGGGCGCAGCGCCGGGTCGGTGTCGAACATCCAGGGGTAGATCATCTCCCCGGTGAACAGCACCGGCGCACCGGACTCCAGCGCGGCCCGGGCGTCGAACTCCGGGAACTCCGTGCGGACGCGCTCGGCGGACCAGCCGGTGCCGGCCGGGTCGACCGAGCGCTGGCCGTAGATCGACTCGTGCAGGACGGCGTAGAGCGGGCCCTGGGCGAAGGAGAGCTGCGCCTGGGCGCCGGCGAGGAAGGTGTCGGAGAGCTCGGGGCCGTCCGGGCCCTCCACCCAGGCCTCCTCCAGCAGGTAGTGGAGGGTCCCGGAGCCGCTGCCGCCGCCGAGCAGCAGCCCGAGCGCCTGGAACGCCTCGACGGTGAGCCGCCCGCCGTCGGGCAGGACGGCGGGGGCGTCGGCGAGGTGCGCGGCGATCCGCCGCACCGCCTCGACGTCCTGCGGGAAGCGCGCGTAGTGGCCCTCGTTCTTGCGGACGACGCGCGGGTAGGCGGCCCGGTAGACGTCGTCGGCGGAGCTGCGCAGGCCGGCCAGCCCGCCGGTGACGAAGGCCTGGTCGAGTCCTTCGGGAGCGACCGAGAGGTAGGTGAGGGTGCAGAAGCCGCCGAAGCTCTGACCGAGCACGCTCCAGCGCCGGTCCTCGCCGAGCAGCCGGCGGCGGATCAGCTCGGCGTCCCGCACGATCGAGTCCGCCCGGAAGTGCGCCAGGTACTCCGCCTGCTCCTTGGCGCCGCCCCGCCGCGCCAGCGTCTGCCGGGTGGCGGGGGTGGACCGCCCGGTGCCGCGCTGGTCGAGCAGGAGCACCCGGTAGTCGTCGAGCGCGCGCTCCAGCCAGCCGTCCCGGCCGAGCGGGCGGCCGGCCTTGCCGCCCGGGCCGCCCTGGAGGAAGAGCAGCCACGGCAGGCCGGCGTCCTCGGAACGGCCCGAGGCGACCACCTCACGGGCGTACACCTCGATCTGCTCGCCCTCCGGGGCGGCGTGGTCGAGCGGCACCCGGAAGACGTGGTCGGTGAAGGCAATCCCGGGCAGCCGGCTGGCGGTGGACATACAACTCCTCGGTATCTGCTGGTCACAGCGGTCGCGTCGGCCCCGGCCGGGGTTGCCGGTGGCGGGGCCGCGACCCCCGCACCGTATCCTGACCGCGGCCCGGGGCCGCCCCGACGGCCACCGCCCGCGACCGCCCACCCGGCGGGTCCGTGCGGCCGGGCACGACGGACCGGCAGCGGCAGCCGTTCGGACGGCGGTCGCGGCACTCGGACGGGAACCGGGCCCGGGTGCCCGGTGGGCGTGACCTGTCGCCGGTCTCCGGCGTTCACCCCGGGGGCCCTGCGCCCGGGCGCCGACCGCCCTCGGGGGACGGGACGCCGTGCCGCACCCGGCACCGCGCCGTCACCGGCGCGGGCGGGCCGCGGGCCCGGCGGTGCGCCGGAGGGCACGGCGGGACCCGGGCGCGACGACGTCCGGGAAGGAACGACGCGGGGCCGGTGCCGACTCGGTGCGGGGCACCGCTTGGTACGGCCCGGTACCGGGTACGGCCAGACACGGCACAGCGGCCGGCGGGGTTTCCGCCGGCCCGGAACCAGCACGCACGCGATCGAACATGCTCGCGGCCCATCGGCCCTGACCGGCCACCGGACCGCCGAGGGGAGGAGAGTCCGGTGACCGCGATGAGGCCACCACAGGCCGCGCACGCCGAGAGCGTGGTCGGCGCGCCGAGACCGGCCGGCCGACCGGACCAGGCCCAGCCGGCCGGTCCCGGCGGCCACGCCCGGCCCGCGCCGCCGCGCCCGCAGCCGGCCGCCACCCACCACGAGGTGCTGTGCGTGAACGCGCCGGCGATGGCCGCCTCTGGCCCCGACGGCCAGCTGCGCGGCCACGGCCTGCACGGCTTCTACCGCTCCGGCCTCCGGGTGGTGGCCCGGATGGAGCTGCGCCTCGGCGGGGTCGAGCCGCTCCCGCTCCAGGGCACCCAGACCTCGGCGGCCCAGGCCCGCTTCCTGGGCGCCGTCCGCCTGCCCGGCGACCTCGACCCGGACCCGGCGCTGACCGTGGAGCGGCTGCGCCACGCCGACGGCGTGGAGACGGTCACGGTGCGCAACGCCGGCAGCCGCACGGCCCGGCTGCCGCTGGAGATCGCGCTCGCCACCGACCTCGGCCCGGTCGGCGAGATCGCCGCCGGCCACCGGCCCCCGGACCTGCCCGGCCAGGTGCAGTCCGCCGGGCTGCGCTGGGCGGGCCCCACGCACAGCGCCACGGTCAGCGCCCTGCCCTCGCCGCACGCGGTGCTGGCCGGAGCCGGCGTGCTGCGCTGGGACCTGGAGGTCCAGCCGGGCGCGCGCTGGTCGGTCGAGCTGCGGGCCGCGCTGGAGACCACGGCGCCCGGCCCGCGCCCGCCCGGCGGCCGCGGCACCGGCGTCCCGCTCCCGTGGGCGGAGCCCGAGGTGCGCTGCGACGACCCCCGTGCGGCGCTGGTGGTGTCGCGCTCCCTGGACGCCCTCGGCGGGCTGCTGTTCGCCGACCCCGACCGGCCCACCGACCTCTACCTGGCCTCCGGCGCGCCCTGGCGGTTCGGGCTCGCCCCGGCCGACGCGCTCTGGGCGGCCCGGCTGACCCTGCCGCTCGGCACCCGGCTCGCCGCCGGCACCCTGCGCGCCCTGGCCCGCCGTCAGCAGCCGGCCGCCGCACCCGGCCAGGGCCCGCGCCGGCCGGAGGGACTGCTGCCCGGCGCGCTGCGGCACGGCGGCCCCGAACTGCCGCCGACCTGCACCGCCACCGAGGCCACCCTGCTCTTCGTCACCGTGCTGGCCGAGGCCTGGCGCTGGGGCCTGTCCCGGGCCGAGGTGACCGAACTCCTCCCGGCCGCCGAGCGCGCGCTCGGCGCGCTGCGCGAGGGCCTGGTGGACGGCTTCGTCACCGACCTGAGCCGCCCCGTCGAGGAGCGGTCGGCCCAGCCGGTGCCGGCCCGGGCCGAGGTGCAGGCCCAGGCGCACCGGGCCGCCCTGCACGGCGCCGACCTCCTGGAGGCCTTCGGACGGCCCGGCGCCGAGGAGTGGCGCGGCTGGGCGGCCGCCCTGCGCCGACGGTTCCGCGAACGGTTCTGGGTGGACGACCTCTCCGGCGGCCGCCCCGCCGCCGCGCTCGCCCCGGGCGGCCAGCCGCTGCCCGCCGTCGCCGCCGCCCTGGTCCACCTCCTCGACCCGGGCCTGTCCGCCGACGGCGGCCGGCACGAGAGCCTGCTGGACCGCGAGCAGACCAGGCTGCTCGCCCAGCGGCTGGCCGCGCCCGAGCTCGACAGCGGCTGGGGGCTGCGCACGCTCAGCGCCAAGTCGCCCCGCTTCAACCCGCTGGGCCACCGCAGCGGGGCGGTGCGCGTCCACGAGACCGCCCTCGCCATCGCCGGGCTCGCGGAGACCGGCCACGAGAACGAGGCCGGGGCCCTGCTGGAGGGCCTGCTCGGTGCCGCCGCCCACTTCGAGGGCCGGCTGCCCGAGATGTACGCGGGGGAGCAGTGGACGCCCGGTTGCCCGCCGGTGCCGCACCCGGGGGCCTGCCGGCCGGCGGCGGTCTCGGCCGCCGGCGCCGCGCACGCGGTGTTCGCGCTCGCCGGCGTCCGGCCGGACGTCCCCGGCGGGCGGGTGCTGGTGCGCCCGGCCAGCACCGCGCCGCTCGGGGAACTGGAACTGACGGGCCTGCGGGTGGCCGGCGAGCCGTTCTCGGTGCGGGTCAGCCGGATCGGCGTGGCGATGGTCGAGGAGGCGTCCGCCGAACTCCAACTGGTGGCCCGCTGACGCCCTCCTCCGCCCCCGCCGCCCCGCGCGGGCCGGACTCCACCGGCCCGCGTGGGGCGGTCGGCGGGAAGGGCCGCCACAGCACGGTCCGTACGCGGGCCTGTGCTTATCGTCAGAGAGACGACTATGATCGTCGCCATGTCGCGTTATGACCCGTCGGCCTTCCCCCCGTTCGCAGTCACGGTCGACCTGGTCGTGCTGACGGTGCGCGAGCACGCGCTCTGTGCCCTGCTGGTCCGCCGGGGCGAGCCGCCCTACCAGGGCTACTGGGCACTCCCCGGGGGATTCGTGCGCCCCGACGAGGGGCTCGCCGAGGCCGCCTCGCGGGAGCTGGCCGAGGAGACCGGCCTGCGCGCCCACACCACCCCCGGCCACGACGCGGTCGGACCCGGCACCGCCGGCGCCCACCTCGAACAGCTCGCCACCTACGGCCACCCCCAGCGCGACCCCCGGATGCGGGTGGTCAGCGTGGCCTACCTGGTGCTCGCGCCCGACCTGCCGACCCCGCGCGCCGGCGGCGACGCCAGCGGCGCCCGCTGGGCCCCGGTGACCGAACTCCTCGACCCCGACCAGGTCGACGGCGTCCCGCTCGCCTTCGACCACGGACTGATCCTGGCGGACGGGGTGGAGCGCGCCCGCTCCAAGATCGAGTACTCCTCGCTCGCGACGGCCTTCTGCTCGGCCGAGTTCACCGTCGGCGAGCTGCGCCGGGTCTACGAGGCGGTCTGGGGCGTGGTCCTGGACCCGCGGAACTTCCACCGCAAGGTGACCGGCACCCCGGGCTTCCTGCTGCCCTCCGGCGGGACGACGACCCGTCAGGGCGGGCGCCCGGCCCAGCTGTTCACCTCGGGCGGCGCCAATGTGCTCAACCCGCCGATGCTGCGCCCGGAGTCCTGAGCCGTCGCGGCCGACGGCCCGACCCCGGCCCCGGCCCCGGCCGCGACACCCGCTCCCGCGTCTCGGTCGCAGGATCGGATTGTCCCCTGATCGGGTGAGGTGTGTGCGCGGTGTGCCCGTGCCGCTCCCGTAATGCCCGGAATCGCCGCCGCGGACCCCTAATGTGCTGGCGCGGAACCGTGCGGGCGCGACCCTGCGCCGCACGGACCAGGCCGGCCGAGGGCATGGGAGCAGCCAGCGATGATCCAGATCACCGGACTGACCAAGGTCTACCGACGGGGCGTTCCACCGGCGGTGCTGGATCTGACCTTCGAGGCCCGCCCGGGCACCGTGACGGCGCTGATCGGCCCCGAGGGGGCGGGCAAGACGACCGCGCTGCGGCTGATGCTGGAGCTCGAACGCGGCCGGGGCGTCACATTGTTCGCCGGCCGCACCTACCGCCGGCTGCGGCGCCCGGAGCGCGAGGTCGGTGTGGTCCTCGCCGGACCGGGCGGCCCGAACGGCGCGGCGGACAGCGCCGGACACCCGGGGCGCAAGGCCAGGGGCCACCTCAGGATGCTGGCCGCGGCGGTCGGGGTGCCGGCCCAGCGGGCCGACGAACTCCTGGAACAGATCCGGCTCGCGGCGGTCGCCGACCAGCGGCTGCGCACCTTCTCGCCCGGGATGCACCGCCGGCTCGCGCTCGCCGCCGCGCTGCTCGGCGAGCCGCCCACGCTGCTCCTGGACGCGCCCACCGAGGGGCTCTCCCCGCGCAACGTGGAGTGGTTCCACTCCTTCCTGCGCTCGTTCGGCGCCGCCGGCGGCACGGTGCTGGTCACCACCCGTTCCCCGCAGGAGGCCGCGCGGTTCGCCGACCGCGTGATCACCCTGGACGAGGGCCGGATGGCGGCCGACCAGCCGGTGGCGGAGTTCCGGCAGACCCGGCTGACGCCCGAAGTCGCCGTCCGGGGACCGCAGATGGCCCGGCTCGCCGACCTGCTGACCGGCCAGGGCGCCCAGGTCCGCCGGGGCGGCGGGACGGAGCTCGCGGTGACCGGGCTCGGGCGGACCGAGATCGGCGAACTCGCCTACCGGCACGGCATCCTGCTGCACGAACTCGCCGACCGGGTGGTCGAGCAGCCCGCCCCCCGGGCCGCCCTGCCGACGGGTTCCGGGCGGTCGGGCCGGGTCCAGGTGCAGACCGGTCCCGGGCCGGTCCGCCTGTCGAAGGCCCGCCCGGCGGGGGACGGGGCGAAGGAGCGGGCGGAGGAGCACCCGGGGGAACGGGTGCCGGCGACGGTGACGGCCGGGCAGGCACCGGCACCGGCTCAGGCACCGGCACCGGCTCAGGCACCGGCGGCGGAGAACGCGGCGTCGGCGCGGACGGTGGTCCGGCCGGCCGGCGCCGACCGGGAGCGGGACCCCGCGCCGACCCTCGCGCTTCCGGTCGCCGCCGCGGCCGGCCTCTCCGCTGCGGCCGGCCTCTCCGCCGCGACCGCGCTGTCCGCGCTCACCGCCCGCAGCGGGATCCGGACCGTCCCCCGCCGGAACGGAACCGGGGCCGGAGCGACCGGGGCGGGCCGGCCCCGGGACGGCGGTCGGCCGGAGGAGGCGCCCTCGCCGACCGTCGCCGTGGACCGGCTCTTCAGGGACGGGCTGACCGGCCTGGTCCGCCCGGTGGAGGGCCGCCCCGGCGAGGCCGCCGACCTGAGGGCCGACGACACCGTCCGCCTGGGCCGGATCACCCACCGGCCCGCCGAGCACCCCGCCGAGCACCCGCCCGTCGCCCACCCGCCCGTCGGGCCTCCGCCCGCCGAGGTCCCGCCCGCCGCCCGGAAGGGCGCGGGTGACGCCGCCGGGCCCGCCGGGGCGGACCGGGGCGGGGTTGTCGTTCCCGTGACCTCTGACCTTCGGAGCGAGTGAACCGTGCGAGTCCTGGCTTATGAGCTGCGCCGGATGCGCGGCCTGCGTTCGACCTGGCTGCTGCTCGGTCTGGTGGTGCTCGGCGACGCCGTGGCCGCCGGCGTGCTGGCGGCCCAATCGGCCGACGGCGCCCTGGGCGGACCGGCGGCGGTGCGGCTGCTGACGGCGGCGGTGCCCCTGGTGCCGCTGCCGTTCGCGGCCCTGGGCGCCGGGGTGCTGGGCGCGCTGTCGTACGCGCACGAGGTGCGGCACCCGGGGCTGGCGGCCTCGCAGGTGGGCTATCCGCGCCGGGTACGGCTGCTGGCGGGCAAGCTGCTGGTGACCGGCGCGGCCGGGGCGCTGCTGGCCCTGGTGAGCCTGCTGGTCGACGCGGTGACCGTGCACCTCGCGCTGCCCGCCGGGGTGACGGCCGCGGCCTGGTCGGACCCGTCCGAGCTGTCCGGGCGGGTCGCGCGGGCCCTGGCCGCCACCGTCCTGGGCGGGCCCGGGGAGCTGCCGGACGCGCTGGCGCCGCTGGCCCTGGGGGCCGGGCACGGCGCGCCGGCCGCGCTGCTGGCGTTCGTCCTGCTGGTGGTCGCGGCGGGCTGCACCGGGGTGCTGACCGCCGCGCTGACCCGCAGCGCGCTCGCCGGGGTGCTGCTGCTCTGCGCGCTGCCGCCGCTGCTGGAGTCCGGGGTGGTGCTGCTGCTGCGGGGGACCGGTACGGCCTGGCCGGCCCGGGCGGCGGAGCTGCTGCCGTTCCGGTCCGGGGTCGAGTGGGCGTACGGATGGGTGTACGGCGGGGACCGCCAGGTTGCGGACGGCGGCTCGGTGCTGACCGATCCGGTGCTGCTGGCCGCGCTGGCGGCTCCGGGCCTCGTGTTGCTCCTGGTCACCCTGGCGGTGCAGGTCAGGCGCCGGGCGCTGTGAGCCGCCGCCCGGCGGGGGCGGTTCGTCAAGATCGACCAAGGGTGACCGCAATGCGTGCTTCGCCCTGATAAGAAGTCAATTATCCAGTCACGGTCGATCACCCTTTCGTGTGCTTTTCACGAGAATTCTCAAGCTGCGCCCGCCGATCGCCGACAAAGGAGCTGTGAACACCCTTGCGCACCCCACCATGACCCCCGCCCGTTCCGCCGACGGGGCCATCCCCGGCCCCGCCGACCTGGACCGCTTCGCCTACGCCGACCGGCCCACCCCGCCGGCGCCCCGCTGGGAGGGCGCCGAGTCGGACCTCGCCCGGGTCGGCCGCAAGACCACCAGCAGCCGCGGCCGCGGCCTGCACGGCCAGCTCGTCCAGCAGCTCGGCCAGATGATCGTCTCCGGAGACCTCGGCGCCGACCGGCCGCTGGTCCCCGAGGAGATCGGCCAGCGCTTCGAGGTCTCCCGCACGGTCGTCCGCGAATCGCTGCGGGTGCTGGAGGCCAAGGGCCTGGTCAGCGCCCGCCCCAACGTCGGCACCCGGGTCCGCCCGGTCAGCGACTGGAACCTGCTGGACCCGGACATCATCGAGTGGCGCGCCTTCGGTCCGCAGCGCGACGAGCAGCGCCGGGAGCTGTTCGAGCTGCGCTGGGCGATCGAGCCGCTGGCCTCCCGGCTGGCCGCCGGCCACGGCCGGGAGGACGTCCAGCAGCGGCTGGCCGAGCTGGTCGAGATCCTGGGGCACGCCTGCGCCCAGGCGGACCTCGCCACCTACGCCCGGGCCGACGCCGAGCTGCACGGTCTGGTCCTCCAGCTCGCGGGCAACCGGATGCTGGAGCACCTCTCCGGGATCGTCGCCTGCGCGCTCCAGGTGTCCGGTGGTCCGGCCACCTCCTGCGAGCGGCCCTCGGAGCCCTCGGTCGGGCTGCACGCCCGGCTGGTGGACGCACTCGGTACCGGCGACGGCACCGCCGCCGAGACCGCGATGCGGGCGCTGCTCACCGTCCACCCCGAGATCGAGCCCTCCGTCCCGGCTCCCCGGGAGCACTGAGCGGGCCGTTCGGCGTCCGGGCGCCGCAGCCCCCGCCCCGCGACCCGTCCACGGACCGCCCCGTCATGATCCGTCCGACCGAGACCGTCCCGCGGCCTTCCGCCGCCTCCTCCGCGACCCGGGCCCTCCGGCTGCCGCCACGGTGCAGCCGGGGGGCCTCCGCGTGTCCAGGGCCGGGCGCCCGCCTGCGGGTGCGCACCGGTGCCGACCGGAGCGGAGCGGAGCGGACCGGACCGCGACTCGGAATGTCGTGCTCATGGTGAACGACTTCGGCGCGGGTGGGGGATGATGGAAGCCGGCCCCGGGCCGCGGCCGCCGTCCGGTGTGACCCGCGACACGAAGGCCATGCGTAACACTTGACGAGTAGCAGCGATGTGTCCTGAGCGGAAGCAGCTCCGGAATACCCCAACATGTCAGAATGCTGTGTTGGTCTGCGGCGCTGCTGCCGTCCTGCAAACCCAGTCCTCAAGCCCGAGTCGGTCGGAATCGACACCGCGTGCCCGACGCGCGATCTCCTTCCCCGCCCGCTCGGGCGGCCGGTACGGGTTCGAGTCCACTCATCGTCCGAGAGGTTGTTCGTGTCGGCCAGCACATCCCGTTCGCTTCCCCCCGAGATCGCCGAGTCCGCGGCTCTGCTGGCGCTCATCGAGCGGGGCAAGGCCCAGGGGCAGATCGCCGGTGACGACGTGCGCCAGGCGTTCGAGGCGGACCAGATCCCGGTCACCAAGTGGAAGAACGTCATGCGCAGCCTCAACCAGGTGCTGATTGAGGAGGGGGTGGATCTCATGGTCAGCGCGGCCGAACCGGCCGGCGCCAAGCGCAAGAGCGTTGCCGCCAAGAGCCCCGCCAAGCGCACGGCGACCAAGGCGGTCACCACCCGGACCCCGGCCGCGTCGTCGGCCCCGACCAAGCCGCCCGTGCGCATCGCGCCCGGTGCGACCATCTCCACCCCGGCCGTCGCGGCCGCCGCCGCGCCGGTCAGCACGGTGTCCGCCGAGATCACCGCCGAGGCGACGGCTCCGGCCGCCGCCGAGGTGAAGGCGGCTCCGGCGAAGAAGGCCGCCCCGGCCAAGAAGGCCGCCGCCAAGAAGACCGCCGCGCCGGCGAAGAAGGCCGCCGCCAAGAAGACCGCGGCCGGCAAGACGGCCAAGGGCGACGAGGAGCTGCTCGGCGAGGAGGAGCTGCTCGAGGAGACGGCCCTGCCGGGCGACAAGCCCGGTACCGAGGGCGACGCCCCCGAGGAGGAGTCGGAGGGCTTCGTCCTCTCCGACGACGACGAGGACGACGCGCCGGCCCAGCAGGTGGCCGTCGCTGGTGCCACCGCCGACCCGGTCAAGGACTACCTGAAGCAGATCGGCAAGGTCCCGCTGCTCAACGCCGAGCAGGAGGTCGAGCTCGCCAAGCGGATCGAGGCCGGCCTGTTCGCCGAGGACAAGCTCTCGGCCGCCGACAAGCTCGCCCCCAAGCTCAAGCGCGAGCTGGAGATCATCGCCGAGGACGGCCGCCGCGCCAAGAACCACCTGCTGGAGGCCAACCTCCGTCTGGTCGTCTCGCTGGCCAAGCGCTACACCGGCCGCGGCATGCTCTTCCTGGACCTCATCCAGGAGGGCAACCTCGGTCTGATCCGTGCGGTCGAGAAGTTCGACTACACCAAGGGCTACAAGTTCTCGACCTACGCGACCTGGTGGATCCGCCAGGCGATCACCCGCGCGATGGCCGACCAGGCCCGTACCATCCGCATCCCGGTGCACATGGTCGAGGTCATCAACAAGCTGGCCCGCGTCCAGCGCCAGATGCTCCAGGACCTGGGCCGCGAGCCCACCCCGGAGGAGCTGGCCAAGGAACTCGACATGACCCCGGAGAAGGTCATCGAGGTCCAGAAGTACGGCCGCGAGCCCATCTCGCTGCACACCCCGCTCGGCGAGGACGGCGACAGCGAGTTCGGTGACCTCATCGAGGACTCCGAGGCGGTCGTTCCGGCCGACGCGGTCTCCTTCACCCTGCTCCAGGAGCAGCTGCACTCGGTGCTGGACACCCTGTCCGAGCGCGAGGCGGGCGTGGTGTCGATGCGCTTCGGCCTGACGGACGGTCAGCCGAAGACGCTGGACGAGATCGGCAAGGTGTACGGGGTCACCCGTGAGCGCATCCGCCAGATCGAGTCGAAGACCATGTCCAAGCTGCGCCACCCGTCGCGTTCCCAGGTGCTGCGCGACTACCTGGACTGATCCCCGGTACCGGCCCGCCGGTACCGATCGGAAGGCCCGGAGCCCCGTGCTCCGGGCCTTCCGGCCGTTCGGAGCCGGTGGGCGTCAGCATCCGGGTGGCCGATGTCGCTCTTCCGGGTGGCGGCGCGGCGGTGAGCGGTCGCGGAACGTAGCAGAGCGCCTACGCTGTGCCGGTTGCCTGCTGCCGAGCCATCTGGAGACACGGTGCCGCCCACCCGCGCCGACCTGCCGACCCCCGCCCCCGCCGTCGCACCCGTCGCCGCCCCCGGGGCCGTCCGCCCGGTGTCCCGGCGGCGCCGGGTCGCCGCCGTGGCGCTGCTGGCCGCGCTGCCCGCGCCGCTGCTCGCCCTCGGCCCGGCGGCCCCGGCCGCCCAGGCCCGGCCGCAGGGCCGGATCGTCGGCGGCGGGACGGTGAGCACGGGCGACCACCCGTGGGTGGTCGCGCTGGCCAGCCGCCAGCAGTTCGGCCCGGGCCGCTCGGGGCAGTTCTGCGGGGGAGCGCTGGTCACCCCGACCAAGGTGGTGACCGCGGCGCACTGCTTCTACGACGAGTCCAGCGGGCGCCCGGTGGACCGGCCCGGCCTGCGGGTGGTGGTCGGCCGGGACGACCTGCGCGGCTCGGCGGGGCGCGAGGTGGCGGTGCGCGGCGTCTGGGTCCACCCCGCCTACTCCTTCAGCACCAACATGAACGACGTCGCGGTGGTCACCCTCGGCGAGTCGCAGGGGAGCCGGCCGGTGATCGACCTGGTCGGCCAGGGCGAGACCGAGCCGTACCGGCCGGGGAACCGGGCGCAGGTGTACGGCTGGGGGGACACCACGGGCCGCGGCGACTACTCGCCCGCACTGCGCGGCGTGGACTTGGCGGTCGTCCCCGACCAGACCTGCGCCCAGGCCTACCCGGGCGGCCCGGACGGGCGCTTCGACGCCCGGGGCATGGTGTGCGCGGGTGAGCAGCAGGGCGGCAAGGACGCCTGCCAGGGGGACAGCGGAGGACCGCTGGTGGTCGCCGGCCGGCTCGCCGGGCTGGTCTCCTGGGGGACGGGCTGCGCCGAGGCGGGCCACCCGGGCGTCTACACCCGGATCGCCTCGGTCTCCGACGCGGTGCGCGCCGTCCTGTAGCCGGCCGAACACCCGGTGCCGGCCGCCCGCAGGGGCCGGTCCGGGAACGACGAAGCCGGGCGACCGGCCCCCGAAGGGGCGGTCACCCGGCTCACCCGGTCACGCGCGGTGCGCGGCCGGACACACAGCTCGACGCTGGGCCTGTTGGGGCGCCCGGAATCAGCGCTCGTCGTCGTTGGCCGTGGCGGACGTCGTGCTGCCCAGGCGGCCGCTCTCGTCCTGTATCTCCACGGCGATCTTCTTGAGCTCCGGCTCGAACTTCCGGCCGTGGTGGGCGCAGAAGAGCAGCTCTCCGCCGCTGGCGAGTACGACGCGCAGGTAGGCCTGGGCGCCGCAGCGGTCGCAGCGGTCAGCCGCGGTGAGCGGGCTCGCAGGTGTCAGAACAGTAGTCACGTCGCCTCTTCTCTAGCTCGACGAGCTGTCGTACCAGGGTCAACATCCAACCAGGCCGAAAACGTTCCCGCTCGTGGCTTTTCTTCTCTGAGGATTCTGCTGTGTTGATGAGGACGTGCCCCGGGGGCCGGTGGTTCATGCGTACCGAATCCCAGGATCCGCCCGTCGCTCGAACGCCCGATCGGAACCGGATGTGGGAGTCCGCGTAGCATAATCCTCTGCTGGGTTGGAGCATAAGCCCCGCCCCGGGCCCCGGTAGCCTGCATAACGGCAGTTCCGGAGCCTGTGACCGGTCCCACGGTCCGCCAGGAACGGTGGTACCGGGAGGAGATGGAGCCCCGGCGCCCCGAATCCGGCACGGCCCTTGTTCGCGCAGCGCGTACAAGCTGCGCGGGACCGGCCCGCCGTGCTGTGCACCCAGCGGAAGGGTGCGCACACACAGGGGTAACGGCTGTCGGTGCGATGTGCTGCACTGGCGGGCGTTCCGGACACGTCCGGATGTGACCGATGAGACAGAACTTGACCGAGGAGAGTGCCGCGTGAGTGCCGAAACGACCGTGCCGTCCGCTCTGCTGGCCGGCGACGACGGTTCCAACTACACCGCTCGGCACCTGCTCGTCCTGGAGGGGCTGGAGGCGGTCCGCAAGCGCCCCGGCATGTACATCGGCTCGACCGACAGCCGAGGCCTCATGCACTGCCTCTGGGAGATCATCGACAACTCCGTCGACGAGGCGCTGGGCGGCTACTGCGACCGGATCGAGGTCGTGCTGCACGACGACGCCTCGGTCGAGGTCCGCGACAACGGGCGCGGCATCCCGGTGGACGTCGAACCGAAGACCGGGCTGTCCGGCGTCGAGGTCGTGATGACCAAGCTGCACGCCGGCGGCAAGTTCGGCGGCGGCTCGTACGCGGCCTCCGGCGGTCTGCACGGCGTCGGCGCCTCCGTCGTCAACGCGCTCTCCGCCCGCCTGGACGTCGAGGTCGACCGCGGCGGCCACACCCACGCGATCAGCTTCCGCCGCGGCACCCCCGGCATCTTCACCGAGACCAGCCCGGACGCGCCGTTCGAGCCGGCCAACGGCCTGGCCAAGGTCCGCAAGGTGCCCAAGACCCGCACCGGCACCCGGATCAGGTACTGGGCCGACCGGCAGATCTTCCTCAAGGACGCCCGGCTCTCGCTGGAGAACCTGCACGCCCGGGCCCGGCAGACCGCCTTCCTGGTGCCCGGCCTGACCATCGTCGTGCGCGACGAGCGGCTCACTGAGAGCGACCGGGTCGAGGAGAGCACCTTCCGCTACGACGGCGGCATCGCCGAGTTCTGCGAGTTCCTGGCCCCCGACAAGCCGATCTGCGACGTGCTGCGGCTGCACGGCGAGGGCACCTTCAAGGAGACCGTGCCGGTCCTGGACGACCTCGGGCACATGACGCCCACCGAGGTCACCCGGCACCTCGGGGTGGACATCGCGCTGCGCTGGGGCGCCGGCTACGACACCACGCTGCGCTCCTTCGTCAACATCATCGCCACCCCCAAGGGCGGCACCCACATCACCGGCTTCGAGCGCTCGCTGGCCAAGACCGTCAACGAGGCGCTGCGCGCGGGCAAGCTGCTGCGCGTCGCCGAGGACGACATCACCAAGGACGACGCCACCGAGGGCCTCACCGCCGTGGTCACCGTCCGGCTCGCCGAGCCGCAGTTCGAGGGCCAGACCAAGGAGGTGCTCGGCACCTCGGCGGCCAACCGGATCGTCGCGGCCGTCGTCGCCAAGGAGCTCAAGGCCTTCCTCACCTCCGGCAAGAAGGACGAGAAGGTCCAGGCCCGGGCGGTGCTGGAGAAGGTGGTGGCGGCCGCCCGCACCCGGGTCGCCGCCCGCCAGCACAAGGAGGCCCAGCGCCGGAAGACCGCGCTGGAGACCAGCTCGCTGCCGGCCAAGCTGGCCGACTGCCGCAGCGACGACGTGGACCGCAGCGAACTCTTCATCGTCGAGGGCGACTCCGCGCTCGGCACCGCCAAGCTGGCCCGCAACTCCGAGTTCCAGGCCCTGCTCCCGATCCGGGGCAAGATCCTCAACGTCCAGAAGGCGTCCGTGAGCGACATGCTCAAGAACGCCGAGTGCGCGGCGATCATCCAGGTGATAGGGGCCGGTTCGGGCCGCACCTTCGACATCGACCAGGCCCGCTACGGCCGGGTCATCTTCATGGCCGACGCCGACGTCGACGGCTCGCACATCCGCTGCCTGCTGCTGACGCTGTTTCAGCGCTACATGCGGCCGATGGTCGAGCAGGGCCGGGTCTTCGCGGCCGTGCCGCCGCTGCACCGGATCGAGCTCACCAACCCCAAGCGCGGGCAGGAGAAGTACCACTACACCTACTCGGACGCCGAGCTGCGCTCCACGCTGCTGGAGTTCCAGCGCAAGAACCTGCGCTGGAAGGACCCGGTCCAGCGGTACAAGGGCCTGGGCGAGATGGACGCCGACCAGCTGGCCGAGACCACCATGGACCCGCGCCACCGCACGCTGCGCCGGATCAACCTGGGCGACCTGGAACAGGCCGAGAAGGTCTTCGACCTGCTGATGGGCAATGACGTGGCGCCGCGCAAGGAGTTCATCGTGGACTCGGCGGCCACCCTGGACCGCTCGCGCATCGACGCCTGAGCCGTTCGCCGCGCGACGAGGGCCCTCCACCCGTGGGTGGAGGGCCCTCGCCCGGCACCGGCCGGACGTGGTGCTGATGGACCTGCGGATGCCGCGCTGCGACGGGGCCGAGGCGACCCGGCGGATCCGCGCCGGGCACCCGGGCACCGAGGTGGTGGTGCTCACCACCTACGCCGACGACGAGTCGCTGTTCCCCGCGCTGCGGGCCGGGGCGCGCGGCTACCTCACCAAGGACGCGGGCGCCGAGGAGATCGCCCGGGCGATCGCCGACGTCCGGTCGGGGGCGACAGCGGGGCCGGCCGGGGAGCCGCCGGACGGGCTGACCGCGCGGGAGGCGGAGGTGCTGGGGCTGATCGCGCAGGGGCTCTCCAACACCGAGATCGCCCGGCGGCTCTACGTCGGCCCGGCCACCGTGAAGACCCACATCAACGACCTGTTCGCCAGGACCGGCGTGGGGGACCGGGCGCAAGCGGTCGCGTACGCCTTCCGAAACGGAATCACCGGGTCTCCGTAGTAGTCGGATGAGCGTCTGTCGGATGATCGATCACCTCATCGAGTGAACGTATCTGCGTTGGGAGTTTGGGGGGTTCGGGCGACCCCATCATGGGTCGGGTCACAACCCCCCGGCCCAGGAGCAGCCGTGCCACAACAGCAGACGAGAAACCCGGAGCCGGGAGGGCAACTGGACTGGTGGGCACCGGAACCGGAGCCCGCAGCGGCATCCGTGCCGGCGTCCGCGCCACTGCCGGAACCGCTGCCGGTACCGGCCCCCGCACCGGTGTCCCGGACCGTGCCGGAGGAGATGCCCGAGGTCGACAGCACCGAGGTGTACCGGGCCGTCCAGCGGAGTGCGGCCTTCCAGCGGATCCGCCACAGCTACCGGACGTTCGTCTTCCCGGTCAGCGGCGTCTTCCTCGCCTGGTACCTGCTCTACGTGGCCGCCCAGGCGGCCGCCCCCGCGCTGATGCGCCGACCGGTCGCCGGCCCGGTCAACGTCGCCTGGCTGCTCGGCCTGCTGCAGTTCGCCACCACCTTCCTGCTGGCCTGGCTGTACGCCCGCAACGCCCGCACCAAGCGCGACCGGGCCGCCCTGTCGTTGCGCTGGGACACCCAGGACCAGCTGCGATGAGGGCCGCCACCCCGCCCCCCGTCGCCCCCACCGGGGACCACCACGGCCTGGCCGTGGTGCTCTTCGCCGTCGTCGTCCTGGTCACCCTGGCGATCACCTTCTGGGCCGGCCGCCGCGGCGGCGGCGCGGCCGAGGACTTCTACGCCGGCGGCCGTGACTTCACACCGCTGCAGAACGGTTTCGCGCTCTCCGGCGACTACCTCTCCGCCGCCTCCTTCCTCGGCGTCGCCGGGCTGATCGCGCTGTACGGGTACGACGGCGTGCTCTACAGCATCGGCTTCCTGGTCGCCTGGCTGGTGGTGCTGATGCTGGTCGCCGAACTGGTCCGCAACGCCGGCCGGTACACCCTGGCCGACGTGCTGGCGCTGCGGTTGCGCCGGCGCAAGGTCCGGGCGGCGGCCGGCGGCGCCAGCGTGGTCGTCACGCTGTTCTACCTGGTCGCCCAGATGGTCGGCGCGGGCAGCCTGGTCGCCCTGCTGCTCGGTACCAACAGCGCCCAGGCCCGGACCTGGACGATCGTGGCGGTGGGCGGTCTGATGATCGTCTACGTCACCATCGGCGGGATGCGGGCCACCACCTGGATCCAGATCGTCAAGGCGTTCCTGCTGGTGGCCGGCTCGGTGGTGCTGACCGTGCTGCTGGCGGTCCGCTTCCACGGGGACGTCGCCGAGCTGATGCGGCAGGCGGCCCAGCACAGCGGCGCCGGGCAGCGCTACCTGGAGCCCGGGCTGAAGTACGGCAAGAGCTTCACCAGCCGGCTGGACTTCTTCAGCCTGGGCCTGGCCCTGGTGCTGGGCACCGCCGGGCTGCCGCACATCCTGTCCCGCTTCTACACGGTGCCCACCGCGCGGGCCGCCCGCCGTTCGACGATGTGGGCGATCGGACTGGTCGGCGGCTTCTACCTGATGGCGATCGCGCTGGGCCTCGGCGCCACCGCGCTGATCGGCTCGGCGGAGGTCCGGCAGGCCAACTCGGCCGGCAACACCGCCGTTCCGCTGCTCGCCCTGGTGCTCGGCGGCGGCAACGGCTCGACCGGTGGGGTGGTGCTGTTCGCGCTGATCTCGGCGATCGCCTTCGCGACCATCCTCGCCGTGGTCGCCGGGCTCACCCTGGCCTCCTCGGCGGCGTTCGCCCATGACATCTGGGCGGGCGCCTGGCGGGGCCGGCCGCGGGGGCCGCGCGGTTCACGTGGTACGCGTGACTCGCACGACGGCCGGGGTGCGCGCGGGCGGCGGTCCGTGGTGCCGGCCTCCCGGCGGGCGCGCGCCGAGGCGGACGCCCGGACGGGGGGCGACGGCGCGCCGACGGTCGCCGAGCACGACGAGGTCCTGGTCGCGCGGATCGCGGCGGTCGGGATCGGCGCGGTGGCGATCGTGCTCAGCCTCTTCGCCCAGCAGTTGAACGTCGCCTTCCTGGTCGGCCTGGCCTTCGCCGTCGCGGCCTCCGCCAACCTGCCGGTGCTGCTCTACAGCCTGTTCTGGCGGCGGTTCACCGCCCGCGGCGCGGTCTGGTCGGTGTACGGCGGGCTGATCCCGGCGGTGGTGCTGGTGACCTTCTCGCCGGTGGTCTCCGGTACCAAGGTCGCGCTGTTCCCCGGGATGGACTTCCACTGGTTCCCGCTGGAGAACCCGGGTGTCGTCTCCATCCCGCTCGGCTTCCTGGCCGGCTGGATCGGCACCCTCACCTCGCCCGAGCCGGCCGACCCGGACCGGTACGCCGAGCTGGAGGTCCGTGCGCTGACCGGAGCCGGGGCGGTCTGAGCGACCCCGGTGACGAACGACCCCCGGCGGGCATCCGCCGGGGGTCGTCGCACGTCACGTCACAGCTCCCGGAGGGAGGCGACCTCCATCCGGGACGGGGAGCCCGCCGCCTTGCCGCAACTCTCCGGGCGGGGCGGCTCGCTGACCCCCTCGACCACCCGGACCTCCCAGCTCCGGCCGTCCTCGTGCCGGACCCCGACCCGCCAGCGGCCCGCGCCGTCCGGGTGCTGGGCCACGGTGAGCGCGTCGGCCCTGGTCTCGCCGGTGGCCAGCCGCACCGCGTGGTCGGCCGCCTGGCCGGGGCGCTCCCAGCCGGAACAGCCGCGCGACCACTCCGGCACCATGTGGCCGGACGCGGTCGCCGCCAGCACCTCCTTGGCGGACTCGGCGGTCAGCCGGCCGTACGCGTAGCCGTACGGCAGCACCAGCATGGTGGGGGAGAAGCGGTGGCCGCCCAGGTGGGTCACCTCCCACACCTCGCTGTGCCCGGCGGCGGCCAGGTCGGCCGCCAGGGGGCGGCCCAGCAGGGCGCAGCAGCGGTCCCGCCGGCCGTTGGTGCACACCAGGGCGATCGGGCCGCCGACGTGCGGCGCGCCGAGGCCCCCGTGGTCGCCGGCGCCCAGCGCCGCGAAGTCGAGGGCCGACAGCTCCGCAGGGTCCGACACCTCGTGGCGGCGCACCCAGCTGCGGCCGGGGGCCGGCACGGTGTGCGCCACGATCACCTCGTGCCGCGCCGTCGGCAGGCAGTCCGCGTGCCGCCCGGGCCGGCGGATCAACGCCACCCGCACCCCGGTCCCGGCCGCCGCCCCGTCCAGCGCCCGCCCGACCGCCGGATCCAGATGGCTCTCCCCGAGCGCCTTGGCCCCCCACGGCCCGTTCTGCTCGATCAGCAACCAGGTGGTCGCCGTCGCGGCCGTGGCGGC
Source organism: Kitasatospora sp. NPDC008115 (assembly GCF_042957205.1). Lineage (NCBI taxonomy): Bacteria > Bacillati > Actinomycetota > Actinomycetes > Kitasatosporales > Streptomycetaceae > Kitasatospora > Kitasatospora sp. NPDC008115. The sequence goes on from NZ_JBIBHU010000021.1 coordinate 108,574, forward strand.
CAGCGGCTCGGACAGTTCACGCGACAACGTCGCACAGGTGCTCACCCCGGTAAGGCTACCCTTGCCGCTCAACCGAAGGCGGCCCGTATCCTCGACTCGATCTCGGGGGCCGGGGCGGATACGGGAGCCGGGAAGGGGTCCGGGGAGGGGTCCGACAGCGGGAGGTCGGCGAACTCCAGGTGGACACTGCGGACGATCCCGGCGAAGACCTCCGAGTACAGTTCCCAGTCCTCGGCACACGGCGTGCTCAGCTCCAGCGAGAGCAGCTGCGACTCGTTCGGGAGCGGCAGGTGGACCTGGATGACCGAGGTGACCAGGGTTGTCTCCCCGGCCGTCGTGGAGACCCCGTCGATCACCGCCACCGCCCGCCCGGCGGGCAGTGCCAGCTCGGTCACGGTGGCCTGCGGCCGCGCCCGGGAGAGCCCGTCCCGCAGGCCGTCCACCGCCTGCGCGGCGGCGAGCCCGCCGAGTGGTGACAGGGTGGCGACGACCGAGGCGGTGCTGGGCCGGCCCTCGACGTCCAGCAGGCAGAGCCCCGCGTAGATCGTTCCGGCCTCGGCCATCGACGGAATCATTTCGGCGAGCACGGTCGCCCACTGGGCGCGCAGGTCGTCGCCCTCGGAGGCCAGCACTTCGCAGACCACCTCCCAGAGCTGCTCGGCGACCTGCTCCTCGGTGCCGAGCACGGGGAGGTCGTGGAAGGCGGGTGGGACGACGAATCGGATCTGGAGGGTGTCCGTCATGGTGTTCGGGCTTTCGGGAGTCAGGTGAGCCGGGGCCGGGCGGCCTGTGGGTCAGTACGGTTTCCGGAGCCGGTTGCCGGTGTCCAGCCAACTGGGGGGCGCGGGGACGAGGACGCCGTGCCGGCGGGCCTCGACCAGGAGGTCGAGATAGGCCGCGGCCTGGGACCGGACCCCGCTTCGCCGCCAGGAACGGAGCGCCAGCAGGAGCGGTCCGGTGGCGAGGACGGCGGCCACCGCCAGGGCTCCGGCCGCCGCGAACGTCGAGGAGCGTTCCGGTGAGCCGGGGGCGAGCGTCGCGCCGATGGCGGCCGTGGTCCCGGCCGCCACCACGGCCAGGATGGCGAGCCCCGCCCAGATGCTCCAGCGTCGGACGGCCCGGCGCTGCGCGGTCAGCATCGCCTGCACGGCCCGCCCGTCCAGGAGGTCGATCCGGTGCTCCGCGCCGAGGGCGCGCGCCATGCGGACCAGGGCCGGGTTTCCGGTGAGTTCTCCCATGGGCACGACCAGGAGGCCTTCGGCCTCGGACGGCGCCGGCGGCGTGTCGACCGGCGCCGCCATGGCCGACGTCGCTGCCGGTGCCACGGCCGGGGACGAGGGCGGGCGGAGGGCCGGAGCCGGAGCGGGATCGGCCGCGTCGAACCACTCGTCGGGGATCCGGATGTCCAGCCCGGCGCTCCGGGCCCGTGCCAGCAGTGCGGTGTAGGTGGTGAAGTGGACGGAGTTCCGCTGCTTCTTCGCCCCCTTCCCGGCCCCGACGGCCCAGACCGTGATGCCGACCGGAACCGCCAGGACCGCCGCCACCAGCGCGGCCACCTGCTTCGCCTGGACCGGCGAAGCAAGGGAGCTGCCGATCACGGCCGCCACCACGATCCCGCCCAGCACGAGCAGCGCGCCGACCTCGGTGTGCCACTCCAGGTCGACGCGTCGACGGGCCGCCAGGTGATCGGTGACCACCTGGCGGGCCACCTCGTCGTCCAGCAGGTTGACCCCGTAGAGCGCCTTGGCCCGTTCTGCCGCTTCGACGGCCTCGGGCACGCGCGCCAGTTGGCTTCCCGAGACGGGGAGGGTGACGTAGAGGTAGTCGGGCATGAGATCTCCGTCAGGCGACCGCGGCGAGGAAGGGCGTGGGCGAGGGGCGCGGGGCGGGTTGCGGCACTGGGCCGACGTACGGCGGCGGCGGAGTGGAAGGTCCGTCGTCGTCCCGGGTCAGTCGGTGGTACAGCCCGTAGCCGAGGCCGGTGGCCTTGACCGGGATGGTGACCAGGCGCGGGTCGACCGGATGGCCCAGCTTGGTCAGGCCGGCGACGATGCCCTTGGTCGTCAGCGGGTTGGAGGTCATGCCGAAGAGGCTGCCGCCCGCGGCCGTGACCCGCTCGGAGGCCGAGGCGCCCTTGCTCGCCTTGATGGGATCGATGAAGTTCTTCAGTGGTGCCCGGACCAGTTTGTTGACCGCGCCCGAGCCCAGGACCTTGGTGGTCGTGCGGCTGGCGGTGGCGAAGCCCCGGACCGCGCCGACACCGGGGATGACCCCGAGCGAGTCGAGGCCGATGTCCGCCCACGACACGTCCTTGCCGCGGGACTTGCCGACGCTGTGTCCGATCAGCGCGCCGGCGCTCGTGAGCACCGCGGCGCCTCCCAGCACGACTCCGCCGACCTGGCCGATGACGGGGATCCAGGAGATCGCCAGGGCGGCTATCGCCAGGCCGGCCGAGATCTTGGAGAGCAGGTCGGCGTGGTCCACCAGGAAGTCGATGGAGTTCTGCCAGGCGTGCTGCACGCCGTCCAGCAGGCGTTTGAACACGTTGGGGTCCGGCGGGTGGTTCTTCGAGGCCTCCTGGACGGCGCGGGCGGCGGTCTCGGCCTTCTGGCGGTGGTCGTCGAGCTGTTTGCGGGCGCGGGCGATCACCTCGTCGAGCTGCTGGTGGCCGCGGAGGCTGGCCTCGTGGGCGGCGTCGAACCGGGCCTGGGTGCGTTCCAGGACATCGGCGGCCGGGGGCTGGGCACCGGGTCGGACGAGGGCGTCCAGGGAACGGCCGAGGTCGGCGGCCTGTTTGTCCTGCCACTCCAGGCGGCGGCGCAGCTCGGCGGCCTCGGTCTCCATGCCCTGGCCGGCCGTGACCATGGCGGAGAGCTGGGTGTGCCAGGTCTTCAGGGCCAGGGAGCAGGCGGCCATCGACTTGTGGCCCTTGTCCAGGTACTTCGGTAGTTCGCCCAGCTTCTTGGCGAACTCGCGGGCGGCTTCGCCCTCCCAGGCGCCGCCGGTGCTGCCGATGCCGGCCAGGGAGGTGCGGAGCTCCTCCAGTTCGCGGGCCACCGCGTCGATGTCGGTGTACATCTGGGCGATCGCGCCGAGATCGCCGGGGGCCGGGCAGAAGCCGAGGCCCGGCCAGTTCTGGTCGCTCATGGTGGTTGTTCCCCCGTCGGTGGCGCGTCAGCGTCAGGTGGCGCCGAATCCCTTGGCGACACCCTGCTCGTGGTCTCTGTAGTTCTTGAGCGTGACATCGAGGCCGTCGCGCAGCCCGGAGGCCAGCTTGGCCATCCGGCCGATGCCGCCGTGCCACTCGTCCTCGAACTGCTTGCAGGCGGAGTCGAGTCGCGCGGTGCCCATCTGTCGGCCCTTGCCCAGGTTCTCCAGTCGCTTGGCGACGGAACTCATGCGGTTGCCGCATTCGCCGAGCCGGCTGGAGACCGTGCGCATGCGGGCCAGGTCGATCCTGAAGTCGTCGGGCAACGGTCCGTCTCCGTTCGGGCTCGGTGGTGGGTGGGCACTTCTGGTGCGAACCTAACCCATTGAGGTCGAACGGTTATCCGGTTCGGGGAAGTTGACGCGGGGATTCCGGTTGGGGTGAATGGCGCAGGGGCGCCGGACGTGGGTCCGGCGCCCCTGCGGGGTGGTGCGGGTCAGGCGGGTCAGGCGGGGCCGGCGACGGTGGTGATGGGGGTGGTGACGGGGGTGCCGGAGCCGTCGCGGCGGGGGTCGCGGTCGGGGAGGTCGACCGGGGCGCCCTTGGCGGTGGCGGCGCGGGCGGGTGCGGGGCCGGCCCAGGCGAAGGCGAGGGCGTCCTCGCCGCGCAGGAAGCGCTGGCAGCGGACGCCGCCGGTGGCGCGGCCCTTGCGGGGGTACTGCTCGAAGGGGGTGACCTTCCAGGAGGACTGGGCCTCGCCGGTCAGGGTGCCGGAGGCGCCGGCCACCGAGACGACCACCGCGTCGGCGGCCGGGTCGACGGCGGTGAAGGAGAGCACCCGGGCGCCGTCGGCGAGCTTGATGCCGGCCATGCCGCCGGCCGGGCGGCCCTGCGGGCGGACCTGTCCGGCGGGGTAGCGCAGCAGTTGGGCGTCGGAGGCGATGAAGACGAGGTCCTCCTCGCCGGTGCGCAGCTCGACCGCGCCGACCACCTCGTCGCCGTCCTTGAGCGCGATCACCTCGAACTCGTCCTTGTTGGCGGGCCATTCGGGGACCACCCGCTTGACGACGCCCTGCGCGGTGCCCAGCGCCAGGCCGGGGGAGGACTCGTCCAGGGTGGTCAGCGCGAGGACCCGCTCGTCGGCCTCCAGACGGAGGAACTCGGTGACGGCGGCGCCGCCGGCCAGCGTCGGCGAGGGGGTGGGCGGCAGGCCCGGCAGGTCGATGACCGCAAGCCGCAGGACCCGGCCGGCCGAGGTGACCACGCCGACGTCGGCGCGGGCGGTGGTCGGCACCGCGGAGACGATCACATCGTGCTTGGCGCGCTTCTCGGACAGCTCGAACGGCTCGCCGTCGGCGGTGCGGGCGAGTAGGCCGGTGGAGGAGAGCAGCACCCGGCACGGGTCGTCGGCGACCTCCAGCGGGACGGCCAGCGAGGCGGCCGGCGCGGCGCCGGCCTCCAGCAGGACGGTGCGCCGCTCGGTGCCGAACTGCTTGGCGACGGCGCCGAGTTCGTTGGAGACGACGCTGCGCAGCTTGTTGTCGGACTCCAGGATCTCGGTCAGGTCGGCGATCTCGGAGGTCAGCTTGGCCTGCTCCTGCTCCAGCTCGACCCGGTCGAAGCGGGTGAGCCGGCGCAGCGGGGTGTCGAGGATGTACGCGGTCTGCGTCTCCGACAGCGAGAAGCGCTCCATCAGGCGCTCCTTGGCCTGGGCGGCGTTGTCGCTGGAGCGGATGATCGCGATGACCTCGTCGATGTCGACCAGCGCGACCAGCAGGCCCTCGACCAGGTGCAGCCGCTCCTGGCGCTTGCGGCGGCGGAAGTCGCTGCGCCGGCGGACCACCTCGAAGCGGTGGTCGACGTAGACCTCCAGCAGCTCCTTGAGGCCCAGGGTGAGCGGCTGGCCGTCGACCAGCGCCACGTTGTTGATGCCGAAGGTCTCCTCCATCGGCGTCAGCTTGTAGAGCTGCTCCAGCAGCGCCTCGGGCACGAAGCCGTTCTTGACCTCGATGACCAGGCGCAGGCCGTGCTCGCGGTCGGTGAGGTCCTTGACGTCCGCGATGCCCTGGAGCTTCTTCGCGTTGACCAGGTCCTTGATCTTGGAGATGACCTTCTCCGGGCCGACGTTGTACGGCAGCTCGGTGACCACGATGCCCTTGCGGCGGGCGGTGACCGCCTCGATGGTCGTGGTGGCGCGGATCTTGAAGGTGCCGCGGCCGGACTCGTAGGCGTCCCGGATGCCGGAGAGGCCGACGATCCGTCCGCCGGTGGGCAGGTCCGGGCCGGGGACGAACCGCATGAGGGTGTCGAGGTCGGCGTTCGGGTGCTTGATCAGGTGGCGGGCGGCGGCGACGACCTCGGAGAGGTTGTGCGGCGGCATGTTGGTGGCCATGCCGACGGCGATCCCGGTGGCGCCGTTGACCAGCAGGTTGGGGAAGGCGGCCGGGAGCGCGAGCGGCTCCTGCTCGCTGCCGTCGTAGTTGGGCCCGAAGTCGACGGTCTCCTCGTGGATCGACTCGACCAGGGCCATCGAGGCGGCGGTGAGCCGGGACTCGGTGTAGCGCATCGCGGCCGGCGGGTCGTCGTTGCCGAGCGAGCCGAAGTTGCCGTGGCCGTCGATCAGCGGAAGCCGCATCGAGAACGGCTGGGCCATCCGGACGACCGAGTCGTAGATGGAGGCGTCGCCGTGCGGGTGCAGCCGGCCCATCACCTCGCCGACCAGCCGGGCGCACTTGACGTGGCCGCGCTCCGGGCGCAGGCCCATCTCGTTGGCCTGGTACAGGATGCGTCGGTGGACCGGCTTGAGGCCGTCCCGGGCGTCCGGCAGGGCCCGGGAGTAGATGACCGAGTAGGCGTACTCGAGGAACGAGCCCTGCATCTCGTCCACGACGTCGACGTCGAGGATGCGCTCCTCGAAGTCTCCGGGGGGCGGGGTCTGCGAACTGCGGCGGGCCATCGCGGCGGGGCTCCCTTACGTCTCGCTTGCGTCTCGTCCACGTCTCGTCGGCGCGGTTGTGGCCGGGGCTGTCGGCGGTTCTGTCAACAGGGCTCGGCGCCCCCATTGTGGACCCTCCCGCCGACAGCCCCGGCCAGCGCCCCTCTTCCGCCCCTGGCGAACGCCCCGTCCGCGCGGACACATCCGCCGTGTTCGCGCGTTGCACCACAATGGGGGACGCCACACGAACCCCGACATCGACGACGGGAAGGACCCGAGCGCATGGCCAACCCGGCCCCCGCCTCCCAGCGAGGCATCGCCATCACCGAGCACCGCCTGGCCAACGGCCTGCGCGTCGTCCTCTCCGAGGACCACCTGACCCCGGTGGCCGCGGTCTGCCTCTGGTACGACGTCGGCTCCCGGCACGAGGTGAAGGGCCGCACCGGGCTGGCCCACCTGTTCGAGCACCTGATGTTCCAGGGCTCCGCCAACGTCTCCAACAACGGGCACTTCGAGCTGGTCCAGGGCGCCGGCGGTTCGCTCAACGGCACCACCAGCTTCGAGCGCACCAACTACTTCGAGACCATGCCGGCCCACCAGTTGGAGCTCGCGCTCTGGCTGGAGGCGGACCGGATGGGCTCGCTGCTGGCGGCCCTCGACGAGACGTCGATGGAGAACCAGCGCGACGTGGTGAAGAACGAGCGCCGCCAGCGGTACGACAACGTGCCCTACGGCACCGCGTTCGAGAAGCTGACCGCGCTGTCCTTCCCGGACGGCCACCCGTACCACCACACCCCGATCGGCTCGATGGCCGACCTGGACGCGGCCACCCTGGAGGACGCCCGGGCGTTCTTCCGCACCTACTACGCGCCGAACAACGCGGTGCTCTCGGTGGTCGGCGACATCGACCCGGAGCAGACCGTCGCCTGGGTGGAGAAGTACTTCGGCAGCATCCCCTCGCACGACGGCAAGCAGCCGCCGCGCGACGGCAGCCTGCCGGAGTCGATCGGCCGGGAGCTGCGCGAGCTGGTCCGCGAGGACGTGCCGTCGCGCGCGCTGATGGCCGCCTACCGGCTGCCGCACGACGGCACCCGCGAGGCGGACGCCGCCGACCTGGCGCTGACCATCCTCGGCAGCGGCGAGTCGAGCCGGCTGTACAACCGGCTGGTCCGCCGGGACCGCACCGCCGTCGCGGCCGGCTTCGGCCTGCTGCGGCTGTCCGGCGCGCCGAGCCTGGGCTGGCTGGACGTCAAGACCTCGGGCGACGCCACCGTCGAGCAGATCGACACGGCCGTCGACGAGGAGCTGGCCCGGTTCGCCGCCGAGGGCCCGACCCCGGCCGAGCTGGAGCGCGCCCAGGCGCAGATCGAGCGCGAGTGGCTGGACCGGCTCACCACGGTGGCCGGCCGCGCCGACGAACTCTGCCGCTTCGCCGTGCTGTTCGGCGACCCCAAGCTGCTGAACGACGCCCTGCCCAAGGTCCTCGACGTCACCGCCGAGGAGGTGCGGGAGGTCGCCGCGGCGCGGCTGAACCCGCAGAACCGGGCGGTGCTGGTGTACGAGCCGACCCCGGCCGAGGACACCGCCGCCGACACCGCTGCCACCGCCGAGACCGACGAGGAGGGCGCCGCCGTATGAGCACCGAGTACGTTCCCGCCATGACCTTCCACCCCCAGCCCCAGCCCGGCACCCCGAGCCCGTGGGCGTTCCCGGCGCCGGAGCGCGCCGCGCTCGGCAACGGCATCACGGTGCTGCACTGCCACCGCCCCGGCCAGCAGCTGGTGGCCGTCGACGTGCTGCTGGACGCGCCGCTCGCGGCCGAGCCGGAGGGCGTGGACGGCGTCGCCTCGATCCTGGCCCGGGCGTTCAGCGAGGGCACCGACACGCTGACCGCCGAGGAGTTCGCGGCCGAGCTGGAGCGGGCCGGGGCGACCCTGGACGCGCACGCGGACCACCCGTGCATCCGGGTCTCGCTGGAGGTCCCGGCCTCCCGGCTGGCCCGCGGCCTGGACCTGCTGGCCGCCGCGCTGGGCAGCCCGGCGCTGCCGGAGGACGAGATCGAGCGGCTGGTCGCCAACCGGCTGGACGAGATCGTGCACGAGCAGGCCAACCCGGCCCGGCGGGCCGCCAAGGCGATGTACGCCGAGCTGTTCGACGGCGCCGACCGGCTGTCGCGCCCGCGGGCCGGCACCGCCGAGACCGTCAAGACCATCGACCGGGCCGCCGTCCGGGCCTTCTACGAGGCGCACGTGCGGCCCGCCACCACCACCGTCGTCGTGGTCGGCGACCTCACCGGCACCGACCTGCCGGCCCTGCTGGAGTCCACCCTGGGCGCCTGGAAGGGCTCCCCGGCCGAGCCGAGCGCGCACGCGCCGGTGACCGCCGACGACACCGGCCGGGTGATCATCGTGGACCGCCCCGGGTCGGTGCAGACCCAGCTGCTGATCGGCCGGATCGGCCCGGACCGGCACGACCCGGCGTGGGCGGCGCAGATCCTCGGCACCTACTGCCTGGGCGGCACCCTCACCTCCCGCCTCGACCGGGTGCTGCGCGAGGAGAAGGGCTACACCTACGGCGTGCGGGCCTTCGCCCAGCCGCTGCGCTCGGCCGCCGACGGCAGCGGGCGCGCCCTGCTGGCGATCAGCGGCTCGGTGGACACCGCCTCCACCGCCCCGGCGCTGGCCGACACCTGGACCATCCTGCGCACGCTGGCCGCCGAGGGGCTCACCGACGCGGAGCGCGCCGAGGCGGTGCAGTTCCTGGTCGGCGTGGCGCCGCTGAAGTACGAGACGGCGGGCTCGGTGGCCGCCACCCTGGCCGACCAGGTCGAGCAGCACCTGGCCGACGACTTCCAGGCCGAGGTCTACCGGCAGCTGGCCGAGCTGCCGACCGCGGCCGCCACCGAGGCCGTGGTCAACGCCTTCCCGCCGGACCGGCTGGTCACCGTCCTGGTCGGCGACGCCGCGGCGTTCGCGGACCGGGTGCGGGAGCTGGGCATCGGCGAGGTCACCGTGATCAGCGCCTGACCCGGGGGCCCCGGGGCCCGGTGGAGCGTTCCGACGCTCCGCCGGGCCCTTTTCCGTCCCCGCCGTTCCGGGGCCAAAACCCCTTGCGGCGACGCGGCGGTGCGTGGGTAGATATCCCCCGGCACCGGTACACACGGAGAGGAGGCGGTCACCATGCGGGTCGAGCAGCAGGCCATCAGGCGCTCCCCGAGACTGTCCTCCCGATGCCCCTTGGCCGCCTGAGCGCCGCCCACCCCAGACATCCCCGCGTCGCGCCGGGTCCCTTCGCGCGGCATCCCTCCGGGGCGCGTGCCCCGCCTAGGCTTGAACCATCCGACCTTGGAGGTCGTTGAACCATGTCGTACACCGAGGTACCCGGCGTCCGCGTTCCGATCCGGATGTGGACCGACCCGGCCACCGTCGAGGGCCAGGCGATGCAGCAGCTGCGCAACATCAGCTCGCTGCCCTGGCTGCACGGGCTCGCCGTGATGCCCGACGTCCACCTGGGCAAGGGCGCGACGGTGGGTTCGGTGATCGCCATGCGCGGCGCCGTCTGCCCGGCGGCGGTCGGCGTGGACATCGGCTGCGGGATGAGCGCGGTGAAGACCTCGCTCACTGCGAAGGACCTGCCGGACGACCTGTCGCGGCTGCGCTCGCGGATCGAGCAGGTCATCCCGGTCGGCCGCGGCCTGCACAGCGACCCGGTCGACCCGGGGAGGCTGCACGGCGTCCCGACCGGCGGCTGGGACGACTTCTGGCAGCGGTTCGACGCGGTCGCGCCCGAGGTGAAGTGGCGCCGTGAGCGGGCGGCCCAGCAGATGGCGACGCTCGGCGGCGGCAACCACTTCATCGAGGTGTGCGTCGACGACACCGGCGCGGTCTGGCTGATGCTGCACTCCGGCTCGCGCAACATCGGCAAGGAGCTGGCGGAGCACCACATGGGCGTGGCCCAGTCGCTGCCGCACAACCAGGGCCTGATCGACCGTGACCTCGCGGTGTTCGTCGCGGACACCCCGCAGATGGCCGCGTACCGGCAGGACCTCTTCTGGGCGCAGGAGTACGCCAAGCGCAACCGGGCGCTGATGATGGCGCTGTTCCAGGACGTGGTGCGGCGGGAGTTCCCGCGGGCGAAGGTCGCCTTCGACGAGGTGATCAGCTGCCACCACAACTACGTGTCGGAGGAGAGCTACGACGGCGTCGACCTGCTGGTCACCCGCAAGGGCGCGATCCGGGCCGGGGCCGGCGACTACGGGATCATCCCGGGCTCGATGGGCACCGGGTCGTACATCGTCCGCGGGCTGGGCAACGAGGCGTCGTTCAACTCGGCCTCGCACGGCGCGGGCCGGAAGATGAGCCGCAACGCCGCGAAGAAGCGGTTCACCACGGCCGACCTGGCCGAGCAGACCAAGGGCGTGGAGTGCCGCAAGGACGCGGGCGTGGTGGACGAGATCCCCGGCGCGTACAAGCCGATCGAGAAGGTGATCGAGCAGCAGCGGGACCTGGTCGAGGTCGTGGCGCACCTGAAGCAGGTGGTCTGCGTCAAGGGCTGAGGCCCCCGCACGCGAACTCCCGCACGCGAAGCCCCGTTTCGAGCCCCCGGCCGTCCGGCCGGGGGCTTCGGCGTGCTCAGGCCTCGTCGCGCCCGGGGTCGAGCCGCCGGTAGCCGGGGTGCACTCCGGCGGTGAGGTGCTGGGCCTCGGCGACCCGGCGCAGCAGCTCTGCCAGGGCTATACGTTCCTGCGGGTCGAGGCCCGTGCAGATGGCCTCCTCGTGGGCGAACGCCGCCTCGGCAAGCCCGCGCATCGCCTCCTCGCCCTTGGGCGCGAGGTAGAGGTCCTGGAACCGGCGGTCCTTGGGGTTGCGCCGGCGCTCGACCAGGCCGCGCGCCTCGATGGCGTCGACGAAGGCCACGAACCGGCTGGGGGACATGCCGAGCCGCCGGGCCAGCTCCTGCTGGTGCCGGCCGGGGGCGAGCGCGACCGTCCGGAGCAGACCGGCCTGGGCCGGGGTGAGGTCCAGCTCGGCGACCCTCCGGGCGAAGGCCTGGCTCGCGTGTTCGCCCAACTGGGAGAGGAGGAAGGCGACCTGGGCTCCCGGCGGGCCCGTGTGCGGGATCGGGGCGGGGTCGGGAGTTTCGGTCATGAAAACACGATAGCAGTGGACAATGATGTCCCGGGGTGAACTATTCTGGATCTGGAACTACCGGCGCCGGTGTCGATCCGTCCGGCGCCGCCCCTCGCCCCCGAACGATCCGCCTCGACTGGAGCGCCCCCATGACCACGACATCCGCGGTGCCGGCCGCCTCCGCCCGGCGCCGGCAGTCGGGACCCCCCTTGCTGCTGCCCGCAGTGGCGTTCGCGGCACTGATGGTGGTGTCCATCGTGCTGGCCCGGCAGACCCCGCTGCCCACCGACTCGGCGGCCGACACGCTCGCCTACTACCAGGATCACGCGACCGCCGCGAAGGTCGCCGGAACGCTGCAGTTCGGCGCCTCGGTCCCGCTCGCGGTCTGGGCCGCGATCGCCTACCAGCGGCTGCGCCGGCTCGGGGTGGCCGCACCCGGCCCCGGCATCGCGCTGGTCTCCGGGGTGCTCTCCGCCACGTCGATGGCGCTGTGCGGGCTGACCGTCTGGACCGCCTCCCGGGCCGGTGACCTCGGCGACGCGCCGCTGGCCCGTTCGCTGGCGGACCTCACCTTCGCCTCCGGCGGCCCCGGGCACGTCGTCCCGTTCGCGGTGATGCTGGCCGGCGTGGCGGTGCCGATGCTGCTGCTCGGCTTCGGGCCCAAGGGCTTCGCCTGGGCCGGTCTGGTGCTCGCCGGGGTCGGGGTGCTCGGCACCCTGGCGCTGCTCTCCACCAGCCTCGGCCTCTTCCTGCCGATCGCCCGCTTCGGCGGTCTGATCTGGCTGATCGCGGCCAGTGCGATCCTGCCGAAGCAGCGTCCCCCGCGCCGCTCCGCCGGCTACGAGCCGGAGGTGGAGCCCGTCTGAGGCGGGACCTGGTGACTGCTCCGGTGCGGTGACGGCCCGGGCCCCGTTGGTGGTGCTCCGGGGCGGGGCCGTCCCGGCCGGGGGAGGGCGACGGGGCGCGGCGCCGGGAGGCGCGGCGGACCGGTCGCGACCGAACGGGCCGCTGCGCCCGTGAGGAAAAGGGAAGGCGGCGCGGCGGTGTCCTGGGGAGGAAGGCCGCCGCGCCGCCGGCCGTCGTGCGGCGATCGGAGGGGGGTCGCCGCACCAACGGGTGGTGCGTCAGGCTGTCGTGCCGGGGGCGGGAACGCGGGGCGGCCCGGCGTTCGCGGGAAGGCCTCCCGTCGTCAGGCGGCCGGGAGCCGGCGGTCGAGAACGGCGAGAATCAGCTCCTCGATCCGGCGGGCGACCGCCCCGCTGTCGCCGTCCGGGCCGGCCAGCAGGTCAAAGGTCTCGAAGCTGGTCAGCATGAAGAGCAGCTCCACCAGCTCGTCGAGTTCGGCCTCGCCCACCTCCGCGTCGCGGTCGGCGAGCAGCCGGCCCAGCACCACCTGGAGGCCGCCGCGCCGCCGCTCGCCGCGGCTCTGCAGGGCGGTGTCGAGCTCCGGGTCGAGGATGCCGAGGCCGCGCAGCCGCCGCAGGGCGATCCGGCCGGAGGCGTAGAAGCCGGTGAGCACGTCCAGGACGGCGGTGAGCGCCTCCCGGCCGCTGGGCGCCATGAACGCGGCGGGCATCCTGGCCATTCCGCCGCGCTGGGCCAGGTCGTCGAAGAGCGCCTCCAGCAGGCCGGTCTTCGAGTCGAACTGGTAGTAGACGGTCATCCGCGCCACTCCGGCGGTCTTGGCGACGGCGTCCATGCTGAACGAGGCCGGGCCCTTCTCCCCGGTCAGCAGCTCGCAGGCCGCCTCCAGAATGCGGGTGCGGGTCTGTTCGGCGGCTACCTGGCGTTGGCCGGCTCGGTACTGGCGTGGGCTCATGGGCTGTTGACGTCTCCTGAGGCGGGTGCTATGACATTCATTGTACACTCAGTCTATATAAAAATACGGGGGCAGGGAACGGTCCGGCACGGACCGTCTCCCGTTCCCGCTCCCGCGGAGGACCGGCGCCACTCCCACCAACGACATCTCTCCACGCGGAGGCCACGATGAGGTATCGCCATGTGAGTGTGCCGAGGCTCGGCGGAGCCGAGGTCCTGCGGCTGTCCAGCGACGAGCTCCCGGCCCCGGCCGTCGGCCAGGTCAGGGTCCGGGTGCTCGCCGCCGGGGTCTCCTACGGTGACATTCTGCTCCGTGCCGGTGTCATCCCCGGCGGACCCAAGCGCCCGTTCACCCCCGGCTACGACCTGGTGGGGGTGGTCGACCGGGCCGGACCGGGCACCAGGGCCCCCGAACCGGGCCGGCGGGTGGTCGCGCTGGTGCGCAGCGGCGGCTATGCGGAGTACGCGCTCGTCGCCGCCGACCGGCTGGTCGCGCTGCCCGACGGGGTCGACCCGGTGGAGGCCTCGGCGCTCGCCCTCAACTACTTCATCGCCCAGCAGATGCTGCACCGGGTGGCCGGGGTCCGGCGCGGCGGGACGGTGCTGGTGCACGGGGCGTCCGGCGGCGTCGGAACCGCCTTCCTGGAACTGGCCGCGCTCGCCGGGGTCACCGTCCACGGCACCTGCTCCGCCGCCCGGGCCGAGCAGGTGCGGGCGCTCGGCGGGCACCCGGTCGACCGGACCGAGGACTTCCTGCGGGTGGTGCGCGGACTGCCGGGCGGCGCGGTGGACGCGGTCTTCGACCCGATCGGCGGCCGGCACTTCCTGCGCTCGTACCGGGCGGTGCGGCGCGGCGGCGTGATGGTCGGCTTCGGCCAGAACGCCGCGCTGCGCGGCAACCGACGGGACCTGCTGACCGGCGCGCAGGGGTTCCTGGGCGGCATCGTGCTGCCGAAGCTCGTCCCGGACGGCAGGCGGACGCTGTTCTACAGCGCCTGGAGCCTGGAGAAGTCCCACCCGGCCGCGTACCGGCAGGACCTCGCGACCGTGCTGGACCTGCTGCGGGAGGGACGGGTCAGCCCGCGGGTGGGCCGCACCATGCCGCTGGACGAGGTGGCGGACGCGCACCGGGCGATGGAGAGCGCGGCCGTCAGCGGGAAGATCGTGCTGGTCCCGGCGGCCTGAACGGATGCGGCCCGGCGCGCTTCCGTCCCCGGGGCGGGGCCGGGTGACCGGGGACGGGGCAGGAAAGGTTCCCAGCGTGTCGGGGATTCCCGACCCATGACGATGGGACGGGCGGTCCGCAGGATGGCCGTAGCACCGCTTCCCCCTGCTGCCGTCCCGCCGGAGGCCCTCCGATGCGAACCGCCCTGCGCCGTGCCCACCGCCGACTCCTGCTGCGCCGGTGGGCACGGCGCACCGGCCGCCACCTGGCGGACGGGCTGATCTGGCTCGGGCTGGCGATGGGGGCGCTCACCTCGCCCGACGCCCTGCCGGGCGCGCGCGGGCCGCAGGACGGGCCGCCCCCGCCGGGGGTGCCGCCGTGGCACCCGGAACGGGCTGGGGCGCGGCCCGCGCCGCTGACCCGGTGCGAGGAGGAGCTGTGGGCGCACCTGCTGGAGCGCTGACCGGCCCGGCGGCCCGGCCGGTCAGCTGCCGAGGCCGGCGCGCCGGGCCCGGACGGCCGCCTCGGCGCGGTCCGCGACCTGGAGCTTGCTGAAGATCCGGGAGAGGTAGTTGCGCACCGTCTTCATCGAGAGTCCGAACTCATTGGCGATGTGCGCGTTGTTGCGGCCGTCCGCGAGCATGGTGAGCACCGCCATCTCCCGGGGGGTGAGGTCGGGGAACGGCTCGCGCTCGGGGACCGGGCGGCGGACCTGCGCCAACAGGTGGGCGGCGGCCTCCGGGCCGAACAGCGCCCCGCCCTGGCTGACCGCGGTGATCGCCCGGCGGACGTCGTCCAGGCCGGCGCCCTTGACCAGGTAGCCCCGGGCGCCGGCCCGGACCGCCGCGCCGATGGAGTCGTCGTTGTCGTCGGCGGTCAGCATCACCACCGCGACCCGGGGGTGGCGGGCGAGCAGGGTCCGGGTCGCCTCGATGCCGTCGGTGCCGGGCATGCCGATGTCCATCAGCACGACGTCCGGCGCCAGCCGTTCGACGGCGCAGAGCACGTCCGCCCCGTCGGTCGCCTCGCCGACCACCGTCAGCGAGTCGATGCGGTCCAGGAGTTGGCGCAAACCCGCCCGAAACAGCTCGTGGTCGTCGACGACCAGGATGCGGAGGTTTCGGGGCGCGGCCGGATCCATGGGGGCTCCTAGGGATGGGTGAGGGAACGCGGGGAACGTGCGGGGGACCGGGTGCGCAGACGGGTCGGTCGGGCACGGAACCCGCCTCGGCCGGGGAAGGGGCGGGAGGGGACCGGGAGCGGGGTCAGCCGAGCCGGCCGGTGCCGTCGGCCAGCGCCGAGTGCGGCAGCCGGACCCGGACCGCGGTGCCGTGCGGGGTCCGGGCGGCCACCGAGAAAACGCCGCCGAGTTCTCTGGTGCGGACGCACATCGACGGAAGTCCGATTCCTCCGACGGCGTCCGCGGAAATGCCGATCCCGTCATCCTCGATCGACAGGTTGAGACCGCCGCTGCCGACCGAGGCGGAGATCCGGCAGACCGACGCCCGCGCGTGCCGGGCGACATTGGCGACGGCCTCGCCGGAGATCTTCTTCAATTCGGTCTGGACGTCGGCCGGGAAATCGTCCAGGACCGTCGGAAGCTCCGTGACGAACCGCAGCCGGCCCGCCCCGGCCTGCTCGAAAACATGGACCTGGCGGTCCAGGAACTGACGAAGGGTTCCGGCGGACTCCGCGGTCCCGGGCCCGGACCGGTCGAGGTTCCGGATCACCTGGCGGACGTCCGCGATGGCGGTGCTGATGTCCTCCCGGGCCTGCGCCAGCAGGGCCGGTGCCTGCTCGGCGTCGTCGCTCAGATCGAGGCCCGCCAGCTCCATCCGCATGTGCAGGGCGGCCAGCCGGGGAGCCAGCGAGTCGTGCAACTCCCGCCTGAGGCGGCGTCGTTCGTCGAGTCGGGCGGCGGCGTCCGGACAGCCGGACTCCGTGTCGGCGCCCGGGGGCGCGGCCGTGGCGGGTACCGGCCGGCGTCTCTGGACGGGTGGCAGGCCGGCCGCGCCGAGGCCGGTGGCGAGTCCCAGCAGGGTGCTCACCAGGCGGCCGATCCGGTCGGAGGTGTTCCGTTCACCGCGTGGGGCGGGCGCCGCCGCGTCGCCCGTGGCCAGGTTGGTCGGTCTTCGGTCGGCCCTGCCGGAGGATTTTATTATCTGTTCCAGCATGGTTCCTGAGATCCCCCCGTCGCTCGCGTCTGATCCACTGTGCACGGGCGTTTCCTGGCGCGGGGAAGTGGAATTCCTCAGGCATCTCCGAAAAACGGCACGACGGACCCCTCGCTATCGGTCCGTCGTGCGTTCCAATGCCGCGATCCCAATTCACCCGGAACAAGACCTTAGGCGCGCCGTTGCAGGGGGCGCAAGGGTGGGAGAGCCGGGTCGGTGAGGGGGCCCCGACGGATTCGGACACTTGGTTGCACCCATGTGAGTGAGCACTTACCCTCATGGAGTCGGGCCACGAGCACGACCGGCGAACGAGGCGCGCGACGCCCCGCCGGCGTCCCCCGGAGAGCCGAGGAGGCGACCCATGGGCACATCCCGCACCACCGATCTGACGCTCAATCAGATCGCCGAGATCTACCGGACGATGAGCGTGATCCGGGCCTTCGAGGACCGCCTGCACGGCCTCGCGAAGAACCTCCCCGGCGCGGTCCACCTCTACAGCGGGCAGGAGGCCGTCGCCGCCGGCGTGTGCGCGGCCCTCGCCCCCGACGACTACCTCGCCAGCACCCACCGCGGCCACGGCCACGCGATCGCCAAGGGCTGCGACGTCGAGGCGATGATGAAGGAACTGCACGGCCGCCCCGACGGAATCTGCGGCGGCAAGGGCGGCTCGATGCACATCGCGGACTTCGACCGCGGCATGCTCGGCGCCAACGGCCTGGCCGGCGGCGGCGTCCCGCTCGCCTGCGGCGCGGCGCTGACGGCCCGCCAGCAGGGCACCGGGCAGGTGGCGGTGGCCTTCACCGGCGACGGCGGCGCCAACCAGGGCGCCGTGCTGGAGAGCCTGGTGCTGGCCCGGATGCTCGACCTGCCGGTGGTCTTCGCCGTCGAGAACAACGGCTTCGCCCAGGCGACCCCCGCCGACCGGCACTTCTCCGGCACCGACATGGCCCAGCGCGCGGCCGGCTTCGGCATCCCCGGTGCGGTGGTCGACGGCTACGACGTGCTCGCCGTGCACGCCGCCACCACCGAGGCCGTCCGCCGCGCCCGGGACGGCGGCGGCCCGACCGTGCTGGAGTTCCGGGCCGAGCGCTTCCACGGCCACATGGAGCTCTGGGACGACCAGTCCTACCGCCCCGGCGCCGACCCGGAGCGGCTGCGCAACGACTCCGACCCGCTGCTGCTGCTCCGCTCCCGGATCGCCGACGGCACCGTGCCCGGACCCGCCGCCTTCGAACTCGACCGGATCGACCGGGACGCCGCCGCGCTCGTCGAGGCCGCCGTCGCCGCCGCCGCCGGGCCGTTCACGGCCGACCCGCGCAGCCTGCTCGACCACGTCTACACCCGCTGACCCGCCCCCAAGGAGGGATCCACGTGCGCACCATCACGTACCAGCAGGCGATCGGCGAGGCACTGGCCCAGCAGATGCGCTTCGACCGCTCGGTGGTCCTCATGGGCGAGGACAGCACCAACGCCTGGGGCCCGACCAAGGGACTGCACCGCGAGTTCCCGGACCGCGTGCTCGACATGCCGATCACCGAGGCCGCCTTCGTCGGCGCCGCGGTCGGCGCCGCCGCGACCGGCCTGCGCCCGGTGGTCGACCTGCTCTTCGTCGACTTCGCCACCGTCTGCTTCGACCAGATCGCCAACCAGGCCGCCAAGCTGCGCTACATGGCCGGCGGCCGGATCTCCGTGCCGCTGGTGCTGCGCGCCATGTGGGGCACCGGCCTGCGCCGCGGCGCCCAGCACTCGCAGGCGCTGCACCCGCTCTTCGTCCACCTGCCCGGTCTCAAGGTGGTCGCGCCGTCCAGCCCGTACGACGCCAAGGGGCTGATGGCGCAGGCCCTGGTGGACGACGACCCGGTGCTGTTCCTGGAGCACAAGATGCTCTACTTCGTGCCCGGCGGCGTCCCCGAGGAGCCCTACGCGATCCCGCTCGGCTCGGCCAAGGTGGTCCGGCCCGGGACGGACTGCACGGTGGTGGCGGTCGGCCGGATGGTCTCGGTCGCGCTCGCCGCCGCCGGGCAACTCGCCGCCGAGGGCGTGGAGGTCGAGGTGATCGACCCGCGGACGCTGTCCCCGCTGGACACCTCGACCATCTACGGCAGCGTGGAGCGGACCGGGCGGCTGGTCGTGGTGGCCGAGGCCCACCCCCGGTGCAGCCTGGCCGCCGACATCGCCGCGCAGGTCGCGCAGGACCGCTTCGCCGCGCTGCGCGGGCCGGTCCGGATGGTCACCGGGCCGCACGCGCCGGTGCCGTTCAGTCCCGAGCTGGAGGACGCCTTCGCGCCGGGCCCGGACCAGGTGGTGACCGCCGTGCGCGCCACCGGGCCGGTGCGGACCGCGGCCTGAGCAGCCGAATCCGACCGTCCATCAGTTTCCGTACCGCTGTGCCGCCGGGCCCGGCCGCGGGCCCCGCCGACCGAGGAGGAACCGAGTGACGTCCCAACCGTTCGTGAAGCGGCCCGACGAGGGGCGCGCCATCTGGCACGTCGGCGCGCTGCTGACGTTCAAGGCGACCGGCGCCGAGACCGGCGGGCAGTTCTGGCTCGCCGAGCAGCTGTCCCCGGCCGGCTACGCCTCGCCGGTCCACCTGCACACCCGCGAGGACGAGTTCTTCATCGTCCAGGAGGGCGAGATGGTGCTGCGGATCGGTGACGACGAGCACAAGGTCGGCCCGGGCGCGACGGTCTTCGCTCCGCGCGGCATCGCCCACCAGTACCGGGTGGAGACCGAGGGGACCCGGTTCCTGGTGCTGGGCACCCCGGCCGGGTTCGAGGAGTGGTTCTTCCGGACCGGCGAGCCGGCCACCCGCCCGGAACTGCCGCCGCCGCTCCAGGGCCCGCCGGACTTCGCCCGGCTGATCGGCGAACTGGAGCCGCTCGGCGTCCAGTTGGTCGGGCCGCCGCCCGGTCCTGGCGGGCCCGCCGGGCCGCCGCGCTGACCGGTGCCGCCGACCCCTCGCCGGCCCCGTCGCCCTCCGCGGGCGGTGGGGCCGGCGTGCTGGTCGAAGCCTGTGAGCGGGCACTCACCTGCACGCTATTCTTCGAGTACCCCTCCGCAGCCGCGGCCGGCTCGCAACCGGCCGCCCCTTCCCCCTCGGAGCCTTCATGAGTATGCGCGAGCAGATCGTCGACGCCGCCGAGCGGGTGATCCGGGACCTCGGCCTGGCCCGCTGCACCACCAAGGAGATCGCCGAGGTGGCGGGCTGCTCCGAGGGCACCATCTACCGGCACTTCCGCAGCAAGGAGGACGTCTTCCTGGCCGTCCTCGCCGAGCGGCTGCCCGGCCTGCTGCCGGTGCTGCGGACGCTGCCCGAGGAGGTCACCAGCGAGGGCGAGGTGCGGGCGGCCCTGCAGCAGGTGGCCGAGGAGGCGCTCGCCTTCTACCGCGAGTCGATGCCGATGCTGCTGTCCGTCTTCGCCGAGCCCAAGCTGCTCGACCGCCACCGGGAGTGGATGCGGGCCAACAACGCGGGGCCGCACCGGGCCGCCGAACTCCTGGCGGACTACCTGCGGCGGGCCCAGCGGGCCGATCTGGTCAGCCGGGACGCCGACCCGGTGGCGGCGGCCCAACTCCTGCTCGGCGCCTGCTACCTGGCCGCGTACGGGAGTGTGTTCGCCGCCCCGTCGGGCGGGTCGGAGGCGCTGCGCGAGGCCGAGGCGTTCGTCCGGCAGGTCTGGCGGACGCTGGCCCCGGCCGAGCGGCCGGCGGCGCCCGCGAAGAGCCGCACCAAGGCCCGCTGAGCGGGCGAGGACCAGCCCGTCGCCCGGTGAGCAGTACCGGGCGGCGGGCTTTTTCGGCACACCACCCGGGGGCGGACGGCTGCGATCGCCGTCCGCCCCCGGGTGGTGTGCCGCGGTTCAGCCCCGGAGACCCAGGACCCGGGCCGCTGCCGTGACCTGGCCGAGGTCCCCGGCGCACGGCATCAGCAGCAGCTCGTCGCAGCCCGCCTCGGTGTACCTGCCGACCAGCCCGCGCAGCCTGCCCGGGTTGTCGGCCGCGCCGCGCAGGATGTGGTCCACGAACGGCCCGGCGTCCCTGTAGTACGACCGCAGGTAGCCCTCGGTGTGCTTCCCGGCGTCCTCACCGAGCGCGAAGTACGCCAGGGCCACCAGCCGCGGCGTGCCCGTCCGGCCCTCGGCCGCCCACTGCTCGCGCAGCGCCTCGGCGCCCGGGGCGAACATCACCGGCCCGGTGCCGCCGCCGATCCAGCCGTCCGCCAGCCGGGCGGCCCGCCGCAGTGCGGCCGGGGAGTGCCCGCCCAGGATCAGCTCCGGCCCGTCCGGCCGGACCGGGGCCGGGCCGACCGCCGGCTCCCGGCCGGACTGCGCGTCGGCCCAGTGCCGGCGCAGCTCGGCCACCTGGGTGCCGGTCCGGGCGCCCCGGCCGGCCTTCTCCACCCGGCCGACCTCGAAGTCGTCCTGGCGCGAGCCGACCGCCAGGCCGAGGGTCAGCCGCCCATGGGAGAGCCGGTCCACGGTGGCCGCCTGCTTGGCCAGCAGCGCGGTGTTGCCGCGCAGCGGCGAGACGAGGATGCTGGTCGCCAGGCCGATCCGCCGGGTCACCGCGGCGGCCGCCGCCAGCGTGGTGAGCGGCTCCCAACTGGTGTGCACCAGCCGGTCGATGATGCCGAGCGTGGAGAACCCGGACTCCTCGGCTAGCCGGGCCCAGGCGACCACGTCGGCGCCGACCGCGCCGGCCAGCGAGGTCGGCAGTCCGATCCCGACCTTCATCTCACTCACCCTCGATCGGCCGGTCGTGGCGGCGGGAGAGCACGTTCTCCATCGAGGCCAGCCGGAAGAAGGCCTGCGCGCCCTCCCGGCTGGTCATGTCGCGCGGAACGGCGAGGTGCTTCTCCAGCTCCCGCTCGAAGTCGCGAACGGCTGGCTGCTGGCTCATGTGGGCGGCCACCAGCGGCAGCGGGCCCTCGATCTCGATCACCCGGACGGCCAGCTCCCTGCCCACGAAGGCCTGGGTGCCGAGGAGCCTGCCGACCACGGTGCCGTCGGGCGTCCGGACGTCGAAGTCCGGGCGCCCGCTCTTGCGGAACAGCTCCTTGACGGTGTCCTCGCTGCCCGGCAGCAGCGGGTAGTACAGCGCGTGCCACGTGCTCACGGTCGTCTCCTGACGGTTCGGGGCCGGGCTCGGCCCGTCGGTGGGGGAGGGGCGGGCGCCGTCACTGGCTGGCGGTGACGCCGCCGTCCACGTACAGCATCTGGCCGGTGATGAAGCCGGCCCGTGGCGAGGCGAGGAAGGCGACGGCGTCGGCCACCTCGTGCAGCTCGGCGGTGCGGCCCAGCGGGATCCGGCCGAGCACCATCCGCATGAACTCGGGGTTTGCGGCGGCACCGTCAACCGGGCCACCGCGCAGGAGGTCAAGGGCCTGGAGAACGTCGTCCGGGTGGCGGCCGGCAGCGGCCACGCGCTGGCCGTCACCGGCGACGGCGAGCTCTGGGGCTTCGGCCGCAACGCCTTCGGCCAGCTCGGCGACGGCTCCACCGAGAACCGGGCCGCCCCGGTGCGGACCGTCGGACTGCCCGGCCGGGTCCGCACCGCCGGTGCCGGCGGCGGCCACAGCGCCGCCCTGCTGGAGGACGGCACCGTCTGGGCCTGGGGCGCCGGCTTCTTCTGCGCGCTCGGCGAGGCCGAGTTCGGCGTGCAGCCCGTCCCGGTGCGGGTCGACGGCCTGGAGGACGTCGTCGACCTCGCGGTCGGCGGCGCCCACAACCTGGCGCTCAAGGCCGACGGCACCGTCTGGTCCTGGGGCCGCGACGACCGCGGCCAGCTCGGCGACGGCCCCGGCTCGACCCGCGAGGGCCGGATCGTCCGCTCCTACATGACCGCCTCCTTCGACTGCCGGCCGCGCCCGGCCGTGGTCGAGGGTCTGGAGCCGGCCGTCCGGATGAGCGCCGGCGGCGGCCACAGCATGGTCGTGCACGCCGACGGCAGCGCCTCGGTCTGGGGCTTCAACGACCGCGGCCAGCTCGGCGACGGCACCACCGTCGACCGCCCCGCCCCGCAGAGGCTCACCGGCCTGCACCCGGTCGCCCGGCTGGTCGGCGCCTACCACCACACGGTGGCGCTGCTGGCCGACGGCACCGTCTGGGCCTGGGGCCTCAACGACGGCGGCCAGCTCGGCGACGGCACCACCGTCGACCGCGCGGTGCCGGCCCCGGTGCCCGGCCTGAGCGGCGTCAAGGCGATCGCGGCCGGCGGCGGCGGCACCGACGCGGCCCCCGGCAACGGCGGGCACACGCTGGCGCTGCTGGCCGACGGCTCGGTGCGGGGCTGGGGCTGGAACAACTGGGGCCAGCTGGCCGCCGGGCAGGTCCGGATCGTCCCCACCCCGGCCCCGATCGCGCTGACCGGCCCGGCGGTGGGCGTCGCCGCCGGCGGCGAGATCCCGCCGACCAACAAGTTCATGGCCAACCCGGGCGGCGGCTTCGGCTTCGCCCTGCTGGGCTGAGGCCAGGACCCGTGCGAACGCCGGGCGGCCCCGCCCGTCCGGGGCCGCCCGGCGCGGGCCTGTCCGGCCCGCCCACCCATGACCGCCGACCCCGGCCGGGGCGCCGTCCGCCCCCGGCCAGGTTCCCGCAGGGAGGCCCCACCCCATGACCGCCGTATCCCAGACCGCCCCTGCCTCGGCCGGCGCGGTGTTCCTCTCCGAATTGATGTTCCCGTCCACCCCGCGCTGCCTGGCGCTGGCCGCCGAGTTCGGGATCGCCGAGCTGCTCGCCGACGGCCCGCTGCCGGCCGCCGAACTCGCCGAGCGCGCCGGGGTGGCGGCCGGCCCGCTGGCCAAGGTGCTCACGCTGCTCGCCGAGGACGGCGTCTTCGAGGAGACCGAGCCCGGCCTCTTCGCCAACACCGGGCTGTCCGAACTGCTCCGCCCGGGTGTGCCCGGGTCGATGGACGCGATGGCCCGGATGGTCGGTGCCGAATGGCTCTGGTCCTCCTGGGGCGCGCTGGACCACAGCCTGGCGACCGGGAAGCCCGGCTTCGAGAAGGTGCACGGCACCGCGCTCTGGCCCTGGCTCCAGCGCAACCCGGCCGCCGCCGCGACGTTCAACCAGGCGATGACCGACTTCACCGACGCGCTCGCCGACGCCCTGGTCTCCGCGTACCCCGGGTTCGCCGAGGCCGGTGCGGTCTGCGACCTCGGTGGCGGGCAGGGCACCTACCTGGCCGCGATCCTGCACAAGTACGACGCCCTCGGCCGCGGCGTGCTGGCCGACCTGCCGAGCGTGATCGAGCAGGCCAGGAGCCGGCCGGAGGTCGCCGGGCTGGCCGAGCAGGGCCGGCTGGAGTTCCAGCCGGTCGACTTCTTCGCCGGGGTCCCGGCCGGGATCGGCGCGTACGTCACCAAGCAGGTCTGGCACTCCTGGCCGGACGAGGCGCTGGTCCGGCTGCTGCGCCGGTGCCGCGAGGCCTCGCCGGGCGCCCGCTTCGTGGCGGCCGAGCTGGTGCACAGCGAGGGAGTGCCACGGTTCGTGAAGAACTTCGACCTGGTCATGCTGGTCACCATGAGCGGCGAGGTGCGCACCGAGGAGCAGTTCGCCGAGGTCTTCCGGCGCGGCGGCTACCGGCTGAACCGGGTGGTGCCGACCGGGACGGCCTTCTCGCTGCTGGAGGCCGTCCCGGACCCGGACCCGCTGGACTGAGCCGCCGGACCGAGCCACCCGGCCGAGCGCCGCGGAACGCAGGAGGGGAACGCGGGAACGGCCCCCGGAATTTCCGGGGGCCGGGCCTTTTCGCAGGGACCGGAAAAGGGCCCGGATCCGATGCGGACCCGGGCCCCGCGGTTTTCCTCCGGGAATTCCCCGGAGGGGTGCGCCGTTCAGTCGAAACGGTATTCGGAGAGACCGCCGGACGGCCGGAACCCGAAGGATTCGAAGAGCGTCCGGATCGCACTGTTCCCGTCGGCGGTGACCGCCAGGCCGACCGGCGCGCCGTCGCCGGAGTGCACCGCGGTCAGCACCTCGGCGAGCAGCGCCCGCCCGTAGCCGCCGCGGCGGACGCCGGTCTCGACGTACATCGGGTTGTACCGGACCACGCCGGCGACGGCGGCGGTCCGGCCCAGGACGGCGACCGGGCGGCCGCCGTCCTCCCAGACCCGCAGCAGGCCGCCGCGGATCTGCCCCTGGACCGAGCGCCGAGCGGTCTCCCGGCTGAGCCCGGCGCCGTGCGCGGCCTCCAGGCACCAGCCGGTGAACAGCTCCGTCTCGGCGACCTCGGCGGCCCTGACCTGGCCGGACGGCGCCGGGCGGCCGGACGGCAGCGGTGGGCCGTCCAGCCGGAGCACCCGCTCGCGCCGGCCGGGCCGAGCGGGGCGGCCGGTGGCCCCGGACCACGCGGCGGCGAACGCCGCGGCCGCGCGGTCCGGTCCGATCACGCCCGGCAGGAGGTCCGGCCCGGTGCCCAGTCCGGCGCCCAGGGCGGCCGCGGCGGCGTCCGGCATCCCGCTCAGCACGACCAGGTGCGGCGGGGTGAAGGCCGCCACGCCGACCACCGGCGCCGCACCGGAGTCCGGGTCCTCGACCCGGCTCCAGTTGATCGGCGGGGCAGTCGGCGGGCGGTGCTTCGCACCCGCCATCATGGTCAGCAGGATGGAATTCCCGACCGGGTTCCCGGCCGTCCACTCGCCGGTTTCCGAGATGAACTCTTCGATGTTCCTCGTGGTTTTAACGAGCATGCCGAAAAAGTATCCCGGGGGTGGTGTGCTGGCAATGGCGCGGCGCTCCGGGGAATGCGTTCCGGTCAGTTCGCGCCCGGTCGTCCGGCACCGGGGCCGCCCTGCCCCGGGGCGCCGCCGCCGGGACGGCCCATCGCCCCGGCCGTGACGCCGGCCGTCATGCCGCCCTCCAGCCCGAACAGCGAGCCGGTGACGAAACTCGCCGCGTCGCTGGAGAGGAAGACCACCGCGTGGGCGACCTCCTCCTCGGTGGCGATCCGCCCCAGCGCGGTGGCCGCCCCGGCCCGCTCCAGCGCACCGGGCTGGCCGCCGACCCGCCGGCGGAAGTCCTCGGTGTCCACCGGTCCGGTGATCAGGGCGTTCACCCGGATGCCGGCCGGGCCCGCCTCCAGTGCGGTGGCCCGGGTCAGGCCGACCACTCCGTGCTTGGCCGCGGTGTACGCGCCCAGGCCGAAGGCGGTGCCCTGGACGCCGGCGGTGGAGGCGTTGTTGATGATGCTGCCGCCGCCGTTCGCCCGCATCGCGGCGATCTCGTGCTTGAGCGAGTGGTAGGTGCCGATCAGGTTGACGGCGATCACCTCGTTGAAGGCCTCCGCCGGGACACGGTCCAGCGGGCCGAACGCCCCGCCGCCGCCCGCGTTGTTGAAGGCGATGTCCAGTCGTCCGTGTCGCTCGACCGTGGTACCCACCAGCCGGGCGACGTCATCCTCGACGGTGACGTCGGCGGCGATGAACTCCGCGAGCCCGCCCTTCTCGCGGATCCGCTCCACGACGGATCCGCCCAGCCCGGAGCGGCGGCCGGAGACCACCACGTGCGCCCCGGCGGCGGCCAGCGCGGCCGCCGCGGCCGCGCCGATGCCCGAGGTCGAACCGGTCACGAGTGCGATCTTCCCCTGGAGTTGACTCATCGTTAGCTGCCCCTCCGGGCGGCCGGTGGCCACCCTTGACGTTGGCTCTTGACGGCTAATTTTGATTGTATAGTCTATACGAATTCAAGCTCGGAGCAAGGACTCCGAGTCGGCGAGCGCCTCCTCGAGGAGTACCCATGAGCGCCCCGTACCCCGCACCCGCCCCGGAAGTGCCACGCAAGACCTTCTTGACGATCTTCGCCGCCCTGGTGCTCGCCATGTTCCTGGCGGCCCTGGACCAGACGATCGTGGCGACGGCACTGCCGACCATCGCCGGTGACCTCGGCGGCGTGACCCACCTGGCCTGGGTCGTCACCGCCTACATGCTGGCCGCCACCGCGGCCACGCCGCTCTGGGGCAAGCTGGGCGACCTCTACGGCCGCAAGCTGATGTTCCAGTCGGCCATCGCGATCTTCCTGCTCGGCTCGGCGCTGTCCGGGATCTCCGGCAACATCGGCCAGCTGATCGGCTTCCGCACGCTCCAGGGGCTCGGCGCGGGCGGTCTGATGGCGCTGGCCATGGCGCTCATCGCGGAGCTGGTCCCGCCGCGCGAGCGCGGCAAGTGGCAGGGCTACGCGCAGTCCTGCTTCGTGGTCGCCGGCGTGGTCGGCCCGCTGATCGGCGGCGCCTTCGTCGACCACCTGTCCTGGCCGTGGATCTTCTACATCAACCTGCCGATCGGCGTGGTCGCGCTGCTGATCGTCGGCTCGGTGCTGAAGCTGCCGGTCAACAAGCAGAAGAAGCAGCTGGACTACCTGGGCTCGGCGCTGCTCAGCGCCGCCATCGTCTCGGTGCTGCTGGTCTCGGTCTGGGCCGGTGACCAGTACTCCTGGGGCTCGGCGCAGATCATCGGCCTGCTGGTGCTCGCCGTGGTGCTGCTCGCCGGCTTCGTGTGGCAGGAGAAGCGGGCCGCCGAACCGGTCGTCCCGCTGGCGCTGTTCAAGGACCCGGTGGTCCTGGTGGCCACCCTCGGCCTCTTCCTCACCTCGGTCTCGCTGTTCGTGGCGACGGTCTACACCCCGCTCTTCCTCCAGGTCGCCAACGGTGACAGCGCCACCGAATCCGGCCTGCTGCTGGTCCCGATGATGCTCGCCACCGTGGCCAGCCTGACCCTCTCCGGCAAGGTGGTCGAGAAGACCGGCCGGTACAAGCTGTTCCCGATCGTGGGCCTGCTGGTGATGGCCCTCGGCCTCTACCTGATGTCGACGCTCAAGGCGGACTCCTCGGAGGTCGCCGCCGGCGTCTTCCTGGCGGTCTTCGGCATCGGCTTCGGCCTGGTCACCCAGGTGCTCATCGTGGCGGTGCAGAACTCCGTCGAGATGCGGCAGTTGGGTGTGGCGACGGCCGCGGCGAACTTCTTCCGCTCGCTGGGCGGCGCCATGGGCGTGACCATCTTCGGCGCCGTCCTCAACTCGCAGCTGCGCGACTGGCTGCCGAAGAAGGTGCCCGCCGACGCCCTGGCGCGGCTCGGCACGGACGGCCTGCTGACCGCTCCGGCCAAGGTCAGGGCGCAGGCGCCGGCGGTGCGTGACGGTGTCGCCGCCGCGCTGGCCGAGTCGCTGCACACGGTCTATCTGACCGGCATGGTCATCGCGCTGATCGGCGCCCTGGTGGTGGTCTTCCTCCAGGAGCGGCCGATGCGGGCGCCGATGGGCGCGCCGGGCGGCAGGGGCCCCGGCGGTCAGGGCGGCCCCGGTGGCCCCGGCGGGCAGCAGCAGGGCCAGGGCGGCCCCGGTGGCGGCCAGTGGCAGGGCCAGGGTGCCGCCGGTACCCCGGGTGCCCAGTCCGGCGGACCCGCCGGACCCGCCGCCGGCGGCCGACCGGAGACCGCAGCCGGCTGACGGCGAAGGTCGGGCCGGAGCCGGTCGACTCGGCCTCCCCTCTCCCACCGCTACCCCGGGTGGTGGGAGAGGAGGCTTGTCCTGCAAAGGAATTGACGGCACATCAGCACCGGGAACGGCTCGAACGGACGTCGGAAGCCATCGCGGAGTGAGTGTTCACCCGCTAGGCTTGACGGGCAGTCGACACCCCGGCCGCGGTGGGGCGGGGTGCCTGGCACGGCTTCCCCACCGCACTCCGAGCGCCGGGATCCCCGGCGCGACCAGCCACCAGGAAGCGGGTCGACTCCATGGCCGACATACCCAGCCGGCGGCGTGCACTCTCCCGGGACCTCCCGCCCGCCGCCGCCCCCGGCGCACCCCCGGCGACCAGGATCGGCGTCATCGGTCTCGGCGTGATGGGCGGCGGGATGGCCTCCCGGCTGCGACCGGGGCCACCGGATCGTGGTCCACAACCGCACCCCCGAGCGCGCCGCGCCGTACGCCGCCCGCGGCGCGGAGGTCGCCGCCACCCCGGCCGGGCTGGCCGCGCGGGTGGACGTGGTGATCCTCAGTCTCGCCTCGGAGGCGGCCGTCGAGGAGCAGTTGTTCGGCGCCGGCGGGGTGCTGGAGACGCTGCCCGCGCACGGCGTCGTGATGGACACCAGCACCGTCTCCCCGGACTTCGCCCGCTCGGTGGCCGACCGCGTCGCGGGCCTCGGTCGCGCCGGTGCGGACGCCTGCGTCATCGGCAACGGCCGGCACGCCGCGGACGGCGAACTGCGCTTCATGGTCGGCGGGTCCGCCGAGGTCTTCGAGCGGCTCGGCCCGGTGCTGGAGCCGCTCGCCAAGGAGGTCCGCCACCTCGGCCCGAGCGGTTTGGGCGCCACCGCCAAGGTCATGCTCAATGTGCTGATGGGCGTCGAGATGCAGGTGCTCGCCGAGTCCGTGACGCTGGCCCAGCGGGCCGGCATCGACCGCGAGCTCGCCCTGTCGATGATCAGCGAGAGCGGATTCAGCTCCCCGGTGATGCGCTACAAGGCCGGTGTGATGCGCCGCCGGGCCTACGGGGAGCCGCAGTTCAGGCTCGACCTGATGCGCAAGGACCTCCGGCTGGCCACCGCCGAGGCCGGCCGCCTGGGCGTCGCCACCCCCGTCTGCGACACCACCCACGAGACGCTCGTCGCCGCCGCCGAGGCCGGTCTCGGCGAGCTGGACTGCGCCGCCGTGCTCTCCCACGCGGAGGCCGCCGCCGGACTGGCCGGCACCCCGGACCGTACGTGAACCACTCGACCTCATCGAGGAGTTGATCCACGTGTCCCAGTCCAGACGGCCCCGGGTGGCCGGGTTCGGCACCGGCCTGGTGGCCCTGCTGACCGCCCTCGTGCTGCTCGCCGCCACCAACGGCGCCGGCGCCGAGGACGCCGGGGCCCGCCCGCGTCCCGGCAACTGGAGCGGCTGGCAGTTCGATCCGGCCGGCAGCCGGTTCAACGGCCAGGAGTACCGGATCACCCCGGCCACCGTCGGCGGCCTCGGCCTGAAGTGGGTCTTCGGCCACGCCAAGGTCTCCGGCGTCTACCTCGGCAGCCAGCCCGCCGTGGTGGACGGAACCCTGTACGTCGGCGGCGCCGAGGGCACCTTCCACGCCCTGGACGCCCGGACCGGCGCGGCCCGCTGGACCTTCGACGTCGCCCCGGTGGCCGGCGCCCACTCCGTCACCGACCCCGACCCGGTGCGCAGCAGCCCGGCCGTCGAGGGCGACACCGTCTACTTCGGCGACAACCGCGGCCACCTGTACGCGCTCGACCGCCGGAGCGGCGCGCTGCGCTGGTCGCTGCGGCTCGACAGCCACCCGCAGGCCCAGATCACCAGCTCGCCGCTGGTGTACAACGGCCAGGTGTACGTCGGCGTGTCCAGCAGGGAATCCGGCGCCACTTTCGACCTGAGCTACCCCTGCTGCACGTTCCGCGGCTCGGTCGTCGCCGTCAACGCGTCGACCGGACAGCTCACTTGGCGGCACTGGACCAGCCCCGAGCCGCAGCCGGCCGGCACCTGGCCGAACGGTGCCAACCGCTACGAGCCCTCCGGCGTCGCCGTCTGGAGCTCACCGGTGGTCGACCGGGAGAGCGGCACCGTCTACGTCGGCACCGGCCAGAACTACTCCGGCGCGGGCGGCGACACCGACTCGGTGCTCGCCCTGAACGCCGCCACCGGCGCCGTCCGCTGGCGCGCCCAGGAGGTCTTCCCGGACACGTTCACCGTCGCCTGCGGCATCCCCGGTGCCGAGGCCTACTGCCCCGGCAAGGCCGACGGCACCGACCACGACTGGGACTTCGGCGCCGGCGCCAACGTCTTCAGCATCGGCGAGCGCCGGGTGGTCGGCATCGGCCAGAAGAACGGCGTCTACCACGTCTACGACGCGCTGACCGGCGCCAAGGTGTGGGACCGCGCGGTGGTCGCCGACCCCAACACCAAGGGCGGCAGCTCGGGCATCCAGTGGGGCACCGGCTACGACGGGCACCGGCTCTACGTCGCCACCTGGTTCGCCGACCCCGGCACCCTGTACGCGCTCGACCCGGCGACCGGCGCGACCCTCTGGCAGACCGAGAGCCCGGCGGACGGCTGCCGGTGGGGCGGCGCCGCCGCCTACCCGGAGCTCTGCCGGCGCGCCTTCACCCCCGCCGTGAGCGTCAGCCGCGGCCTGGTCTACGAGGGCGGCGCGGACGGCAAGATGCGGGTCTTCTCGGCGAGCACCGGCGCGGTGCTCTGGCAGTACGACGTGGTCCGCGACTTCGCCACGGTCAACGGTGTCCCGGCGCACGGCACGGCGCTCTCCGGCGGCGGGGGAGCGGTGGTCGCCGACGGCATGCTCTACGTCCAGGCGGCGTACTACCCGCAGTACCCGAGCGCATCGGGCGGCGCGCTGCTCGCGTTTTCCCTACGGTAGGACGCGTCGGCGCAAGCGAAGGTCAACTCACGGCCGGCGAAGCCAAGTTGCCGCCGGCCCCGGCAAGGAGGAAGTCATGGAGATCGTCGTGGTGGGAGCGGCCGGCCGGACCGGTCGGCTGGTGGTCGAGAAGGCCCTGGAGAACAAGCACGGCGTCACCGCCCTGCTGCGCGACCCGGCCAAGCTGCCGGTGGAGCACGATCGGCTGACCAAGGCGCGCGGCGACGTGTTCGACGCCGGCTCGCTGGCCGGCCCGCTGGAGGGCAAGGACGCCGTGGTGGTGGCGCTGGGCGTGACCAGCCGCACCACCACGACGGTGTTCTCCGAGGGCGTGCGCAACATCATCGCGGCCGCCCGGGCGGGCGGGGTGCGCCGGCTGATCACGATGTCCTCGGCGGGCCTGGAGACCAAGCACCTGCCGGCGATGCAGCGCTTCGTCGCCGAGTTCGTGGTGGACCGGGTCTACCGCAACATCCACCTCGACCTCGGCCGGATGGAGGACGAGGTCGAGGCCAGCCCGCTGGACTGGACGATCGTCCGGGTGCCGATGCTCACCGACGGTCCGGCGACGCCCGACTACCAGGCGGTGGTGGGCGGTCACATCGCCAAGGCCTCGCGCATCGCCCGGGCGAACGTCGCCGACTACATCGTCACCCATCTGGATGACACCGCGACCTACGGCCGGCGCGTCGAGGTGGCCAACTGATGACCCCCGGCGGAGGCCGGCCCGCCCGCGGCACATCCGCGGCGCGGGCCGGCCGCGCGCCGCAGGGGCACCACCACCGCCGACCGAGGGGAACCCCACCGTGAACATCGCCGTCTTCGGCGCGACCGGCGGCACCGGCCGCCGCTTCCTGGAACTGGCCGGCGCGGCCGGGCACTCCACCGTGGCCTTCGCCCGCGACCCGCTGGCCCTGGTCGACGCCCGGCCGACCACCATCCGGCAGGGCGACGTCCTCGACCCGCGGGCGGTGGCCCGCGCCGTCGAGGGCGCGGACGCGGTGGTCTCCGCGCTCGGCATCGGCTACAGCCGGGCCGCCACCACCGTCTACTCGGCCGGTACCGGCCACATCCTCAAGGCCATGCACGCGGCTGGGGTGACCCGCGTGCTCTGCGTCTCCACGACCGGCATGAGCCTGCCGCCCTGGCCCGCCGACCCGGCCCGTCGCGCGCTCACCTCCTGGATGCTGCACCCGGTGCTCCGCCGGCCCTACGCCGACATGGCGCGGATGGAGCGGCTGCTGCTGGCCGACACCGAGCTGGACTGGACGCTGGTCCGGGCCGCCCGGCTCACCGCCGGCCGGGCCCGCGGCCGCTACCGCACGGCGGCCGGACGGCGGCTGCCCGGCGCCTGGTCGATATCCCGCGCCGACCTCGCGCACTATCTGCTCGGCGCGCTCGACGACCCGGCCGCCCGTCGCGCGGTCGTCGAGGTCGCGTACTGACCGCCCGCCTGCCGGCCGACGGCCGCGGCCACCCGCAGCGCGTACTCAACGAGCGGTAGGGCCGGCTACTCCCGCGGTGCGATGCCCGACCCCCGCGGACCGGGCAGAGTGGAGCCGATCCCGCGGATCACCCGAGCCGTGGGCCGGCGGCCGCACACCATCCACCCCGGTGGCCGCCGGCCCGTGGCCCGCGTCGCCCCTCGCCCCTCCGGAGCACAGCCGATGCCCACACCTCCCGGTCCGTCCGCCGCCGACACCCCCGCGCCCCCGTCCGGGCCAGCGGCGGGGGCGCCGCCCGCGGCCCCGACGGCCCCCGCCGGGCGCCTGCGGCTGCCCCGGCGCGCCCGCCGGGTCTGGCTGGTCGTGCACGTCGCCAGTTCGGTCGGCTGGCTCGGCCTGACCGCCGGCGTACTCGCCCTCGGCATCGCCGGCCGCTTCTCCGACGACCCCGACACCGTGCGCGCCGCCTACCTGGCCCAGCGGATCTTCGCCGACTGGCTGCTGATCCCGGTCAGCCTGCTCTCGCTGCTCTCCGGCCTGCTGCTGTCCCTCGGCACCACCTGGGGGCTGCTGCGCCACTACTGGGTCGCCACCAAGTTCTGGCTCACCCTGGCCGCCACCCTGGCCTCGATCCTCGCGCTGCGCGCCTTCATCCACGACGCGGCCGGCCAGGTCGCCGCCGGCACCGTCCCACCGGACGGCCGCGCCCCGCACGTCCTGGTGATCGCCCCCTCGGTGGCGCTGCTCGTCTATCTGACCGCCACCGTGCTCTCGGTGGTCAAGCCCTGGGGGATGACCGGGCGCGGCCGGCGGCTGGCCGCCGAGGCCCGCGCCGCCCGAACCGGCCGGGCCGCCGACGCGGCGCCCGGGCGGTGAGCGGTCCGCCGTCCGTGAGCGGCGACCACGACCCCTACGGCGGACCGCCCTGGACCAGGCCGGCCTGGACGCGGGTCTCCGCGCTGCTGGTCGCCCTGGTCCAGGTGGTCGGCTCCACCGCCGCCGCCGGCCGGCAGCCGGACCGGGCCGCGCTGGACGCCGCCGGGTACGCGCTGCTGCTGCTCGGCCCGGCCCTGCTGATGCTCCGCGACCGCTACCCCGGCCCGGTGGTGGCCGCCGTCACCGCCGTCACCACCGGCTACCTGCTGGCCGGCTACCCGTACGGCCCGGTGTTCTTCAGCCTCGCCGTCGCCGTCTACGGCGCGCTCGCCCGCGGCCGCCGCCGGTGGGCCTGGACCTCGCTCGGCGCCGGCTACCTGCTCCACCTGTCCAGCTCCCACCTGCTGCCGCACTCCTGGCAGCGCGCGCCCGGCACCGGCCCCGGCTGGTGGCAGGAGGCCGGCGCGGCGGCCTGGCTGCTGCTGATCCTGGCCGGCGCCGAGATCATGCGCGCCCGCGGCGAACAACTGGCCGCCCGCCGGCTGGCCCGGCGGCAGGCCGAGGAGAACCGGGCCGCCGAGGAGCGGCTGCGGATGGCCCGCGAACTGCACGACATCCTGGCCCACTCGATCTCGGTGATCCACCTCCAGGCCGGGGTCGCCCTGGAGCTCATCGACGAGCACCCCGACCAGGTCCGCGCCGCGCTGACCGTCATCAAGGCGACCAGCAAGGAGGCGCTGGGCGAGGTCCGCCAGGTGCTCGGCACCCTGCGCGGCCCGGACGGCCAGGCCCCGCGCACCCCCGCCCCCGGCCTCGCCCGGCTGCCCGAACTCGTCACCCAGGCCGGCCACGCCGGACTCGCCGTCACGGTGGAGACGGCCGGCACGGTCCGGCCGCTGTCCGCCCAGGTGGAGCTGGCCGCCTTCCGGATCGTCCAGGAGGCGCTCACCAACGTCATCCGCCATTCGGCCGCGCGCACCGCCACCGTTCTGATGGACTGGTCTTCCCCGGACGGGCTGCTGCTCCGGGTGGACGACCCCGGCCCGGCCGCCGGCGGCGACGGCGGCGGCTCCGGCAACGGCCTGATCGGCATGCGCGAGCGCGCCGCGGCCTTCGCCGGGGAGCTGACCGCCGGACCGCACGGCGGCGGCTTCCGGGTCCGGGCCTGGCTGCCCGACCCGGCGGGGCCGGGCACGGCGAGCACGAAGGGACGGCCGGGATGATCCGGGTACTGCTGGCGGACGACCAGGTCCTGGTCCGGGCGGGCTTCCGGGCCCTGCTCGACGTCCAGCCCGACATCGAGGTGGTCGGCGAGGCCGACGACGGCGAGGCGGCCGTCCGGCTGGTGGAGGAGCTGCGGCCGGACGTCGTGCTGATGGACATCCGGATGCCCGGCACCGACGGCCTGGAGGCCACCCGGCGGATCTGCACCCGGCCCGAGCTGGCCGCGGTCCGGGTGGTGGTGCTGACCACCTTCGAGCTGGACGAGTACATCTTCGAGGCGCTGCGCCTCGGCGCGGCCGGCTTCCTGGCCAAGGACACCGAACCGGCCGACCTGCTGCGCGCGGTCCGGGTCGCCGCCGTCGGCGACTCGCTGCTCTCCCCGGGCGTGACCCGCCGGCTGATCGACGAGTTCGCCGTCCGCTCCCGGGAGCCCGCCGCGAGCGGACGGCTGCTGTCCTCGCTCACCGACCGGGAGCGCGAGGTGCTCACCCTGGTCGGCATGGGCCTCAGCAACGACGACATCGCCCGTCGGCTGGTGGTCAGCCCGCTCACCGCCAAGACGCACGTCAGCCGCGCCATGGTGAAGCTCGGCGTCCGCGACCGCGCCCAACTCGTCGTCCTCGCCTACGAGTCCGGCCTGGTCCGCCCAGGCTGGCTCGGGTAGCAGGCGGGTCCCGCCTCCCTACTCCCCGCGTCGTACCCCCGGTGCCGCTCCCCGGAGGACGCGCCGGACCCCTCCTCGGCGGGACGCTCGTGGTGGCCTCGGGGAACCGTCCGGGGCCGGCGCCAGGCCCCGCCCGAACGCGCGGGGCCCACCGAGGAGTTGACCGACATGCAGAGCACCGTACTACTCGCGGACACGATCTGCCGGGACGGCTGGGGCCCGTGGAACGGGGGCGGCCCGGGCCCGTGGTTCCTGCTCTTCCCGCTGTTCTGGCTGCTCGTCCTGATCACCGTGTTCACCGTGCTGCGCCGCCGCCGGCGCGGGCCGTGGGGCCCGCCGTGGGTCGGCCAGTGGGAGGGCCCGTGGAACGGCGGACCGGGCTGGCGCGGCGGCTGGCCGGGCGGTCCCGAGGGCCCGCTGGCAAGCCTGGCCCGCCGGTACGCCGAGGGCCAGATCGGCGAGGAGGAGTACCGCACCCGCCGGGACACCCTGCTGGAGCACACCCGGGACCAGGGCGACACCAAGCCGGGCCAGGGCGGCGCCAAGTGACCACCTTCCCGGTACTCGACGTGGTCGGGGCCGACCGGATGGCCGCCGGGGTCACCGAGGCGGTCAAGGTCTACGGCATCGGCCGCACCGAGGTGCGCGCCCTGGACCACGTGACCGTCGGCTTCCCGGCCGGCCGGCTCACCGCGATCATGGGCCCGTCCGGCTCCGGCAAGTCCACCCTGCTGCACTGCGCGGCGGGGCTGGACCGGCTGACCGCCGGCACCGCGATGATCGGCGACACCGAGCTGGAGAACCTCAGCGACCGCCGGCTGACGCTGCTGCGCCGGGAGCGGATCGGCTTCGTCTTCCAGTCCTTCAACCTGGTGCCGGTGCTCACCGCCCGGGAGAACATCACGCTGCCGGTCGACCTGGCCGGCGGCGAGGTGGACCGGGAGTGGGTGGAGAGCCTGATCGACGCGGTCGGGCTGCGCGAGCGGCTCGGCCACCGGCCGAGCGAGCTCTCCGGCGGCCAGCAGCAGCGGGTCGCGCTGGCCCGGGCGCTGGCCGGCCGTCCCGAGGTGGTCTTCGCGGACGAGCCGACCGGCAACCTGGACTCCCGCACCGGCGCCGAGGTGCTGGAGCTGATGCGCCGCGCGGTGGACGACATGGGCCAGACGGTGGTCATGGTCACCCACGACCCGACCGCCGCCGGCTACGCGGACGAGGTGCTCTTCCTCGCCGACGGCCGCCTGGTGGACCGCATGGAGCGGCCCACCCCGGCCGGAGTGCTGGACCGGATGAAGGCCTTCGACCATGCCCCCGCGACCGGACGGCGAGGCGTCCGGTCATGAGCAGCAGCGCCACCGCCACCCTGCGGATCAGCCTGCGCTCGCTGGCCGCGCACAAGCGGCGGCTGGCCGGGACGTTCACCGCGATCCTGCTCGGGGTGGCCTTCCTGTCCGGCACCCTGGTGCTCGGCGACACCCTGCGCGGCAGCTTCGACACCCTGTTCGCCGACGCCAACCGCGGCACCGACGCCGTGGTGCGCAGCGCCGACGTGCTGGACACCGGGAACACCTTCGGCGGCGTCCGGGCCCCGGTGGAGCAGGCGCTGGCCGATCGGCTGCGCCAGGTGCCCGGGGTGGCGGCGGCCGAGCCGGCGATCCAGGGCTCCGGCCAGCTGATCGGCAGGAACGGCAAGGCGGTGGGCGGCCAGGGTCCGCCCACCCTGGCCGGCTACTGGCAGAAGGACAGCGGGCTCAACCCGTACCGGCTGGCCGAGGGCCGGGCGCCGGAGCGGCCGGGGGAGGCGGTGATCAACCGGGGCGCGGCCAAGGCCGGTGACCTGGGGATCGGCGACACCACCGTGCTGCGCGCGCCCGACCCGGTGAAGGTGACCATCGTCGGCATCGCGACCTTCGGGGCCGAGGCCGACGGCATGGGCCAGAACACCTGGACCGGCCTGACGCTGGCCGACGCCGAGCGGTACCTGACCCCGAAGGGCGGGGGCCAGGCCACCTCGATCCAGTTCCGGGCCGCGCCCGGGGTCTCCCAGCAGGAACTGGTGGCGGCGCTGTCGGAGCGGCTGCCGGCCGGGCTGGAGGCGGTGACCGGGACGAAGGTCACCGAGGAGGCCACCGCGCAGGTGTCCAGCCGCTTCCTGACCATGTTCACCACCCTGCTGCTGGTCTTCGCGGGCATCGCCCTGCTGGTGGCGACCTTCACCATCCACAACACCTTCGCCATCGTGGTGGCCCAGCGGACCAGGGAGAACGCGCTGCTCAGGGCGCTGGGCGCGGCGCGCGGCCAGGTGCTGGCGGCGACCCTGGCGGAGGCGGTGGTGGTCGGCCTGGCCGCCTCGGCGGCCGGTCTGCTCGGCGGGATCGGGGTGGCGACGGGGCTGAAGTCGCTGTTCAAGGTGATCGGCTTCAACCTGCCGGCCGGCGGCCTGGTGGTCGGCGCGGTCTCGGTGGCGCTGCCGCTGCTGGTGGGGACGGTCACGGCGGTCGCCTCGGCGGTCGCGCCGGCGGTGCGGGCGGGCCGGACGGCGCCGCTGGCCGCGATGCGGGCGGTGGCGGTGGACGGCGCGGCGCAGGGCCGGGCCGGCCGGATCCGCTGGATCGCCGGCGCGCTGCTGGTGGCGGCCGGGGCGGCGGGCACGGTGACCGGCGCGACCGACGGCCCGTCGGTCGGGCTGACCGCGGGCGGCGCGGTGACGACGCTGCTCGGCGTGGTGGTGCTCGGCCCGGTGTTCGCGACCTTCGTGGTGCGGTGGCTGGGCGCCCCGCTGCCGAGGCTGCGCGGCATCCCCGGCGTGCTGGCGCAGCGCAACGCGGCCCGCAACCCGAAGCGGACGGCGGCGACGGCCAGTGCGCTGATGGTCGGCGTCACGGTGGTCTCGCTGTTCACCGTCTTCGGCGCCTCGATCAAGGCGACCATGGACGACACGGTGAGCCGGACCTTCGCCGGCGACCTCGCGGTCTCCACCGGGGGCTTCCGCGGCGGCGGGCTGAGCCCGAAGCTGGCGGACGCCGTCGGCGCGCTGCCGGAGGTGGAGCGGAGCGTGGGCCTGGGCCGGGGCGTGGCCCGGGTGGACGGCCACGGCCGGACCCTGGACGTCACCGATCCGGCCCGACTGGCGGGCATCGTCGACCTCGGCCGGGTGGACGGCTCGCTCCGCCTGGGCACCGACGGCCTGGCGGTGTCCCGCACCGAGGCCGGGAAGCACGGCTGGCAGGTGGGCAGCACCGTCCCGGTGCGGTTCAGCGACGGCGTCGAGGCGCCGTTCACGGTGAAGGCGCTCTACCAGGGCGGTGAGCTGGCCGGCGACTACCTGGTCACCCGGGAGGCCTGGGCCCCGCACCGGGGGCAGGACGTCGACTCACTGGTGGCGGTCGCGCTGAAGGACGGGGTGTCGCTGTCGGCCGGCAAGGCGGCGGTGACGGCGGCGGTGGCGCCGTTCGGCGATCCGAAGGTGCAGACCCGCGCGGAGTACGCGAAGAGCGCGGCCTCGGTGGTCGACACCATGCTCGCGGTGGTCTACGCGCTGCTGGCGCTGGCGGTGCTGATCGCGCTGCTGGGCATCGCCAACACGCTGACCCTGGCGGTGCACGAGCGGACCAGGGAGCTGGGCCTGCTGCGCGCGGTCGGCCAGACCCGCGGCCAGCTGCGGGCGATGGTGCGCTGGGAGTCGGTGCTGGTGGCGCTGTTCGGCACGGTCGGCGGCCTGGGCCTGGGGGCGTTCCTGGGCTGGGCGCTGGTGCGGGCGGCCGACACCGAGGGGACCGGCAGCTTCGCCCTCCCGCCGCTGCAGCTGACGGTGGTGCTGGTGGCCGGACTGGTCGCGGGAGCGGTGGCCGGGCTGCGGCCGGCCCGCCGGGCGGCCCGGCTGGACATCCTGCGGGCCATCGCGGCCGGTTGACCCGCCGCGGACGCACCGGAGCCCGGGCCCCCCGACCAACGGGGCCCGGGCTCCGGACGCGTACGGCGCGGCGCGGTCTCAGGCGGCGGCGGGCAGCTCGTCCAGGCCCTCGGCGACCAGCTTGGCCAGGCGGTCCAGGGCCTGGTCGGCGCCCTCGGCGTCGGAGGCCAGCACGACCTCCTCGCCGCCCTGCGCGCCGAGCGCGAGCAGGCCGAGCATCGAGCCGGCGTTGACCGGGTTGCCGCCGGGCTTGGAGATGGTGATCGGCACGCCGGTGGCCGCGACGGCCTTGACGAAGACGGAGGCGGGACGGGCGTGCAGGCCCTCGGGCCAACCGATGGTGACGCGGCGCTCAGCCATGAGACGTGCCTTTCCGGTAAAGCTGGATCACGGCCGTGATGGGGGGAGACGGACGTGTTGTCTAGACCAGTGTTGCACGCAGGCGACCCCTGCGAGCCGCGGCGTTCGGGACTTGTGATTGTTTCTTTCGGGGCCATAAACAGCGAATAATCCCCGTTCAGCGGCCCTGTCCACCCTGCCGTGAACACACGCCCGGCGCCATTCGGCCCGCCGCCGGATAATCTGACGGTCGTGGACGACTCTGCGGTACCGCGAACCGAACCGGAGTACCCCCAGCACTGGGAGGCCGACATCCTCCTGCGCGACGGAGGCACGGCCCGGATCCGGCCGATCACCCCCGCCGACGCCGGCCGGCTGGTCGAGTTCTACGAACAGGTTTCCGACCAGTCCAAGTACTTCCGTTTCTTCGCGCCCTACCCCCGGCTCTCCGACAAGGACGTCCGCCGCTTCACCCACCACGACTTCGTCAACCGGGTCGGCCTCGCCGTCGTCGTCCGCGACCGCTTCATCGCCACCGTCCGCTACGACCGGATCGACCACGACGGCCGCCCCTCCGAGACCGGCACCGACGCCGAGGTCGCCTTCCTGGTCCAGGACGCCCACCAGGGCCGCGGCGTCGCCTCCGCGCTGCTGGAGCACATCGCCGCCGTCGCCCAGGAACGCGGCATCCGCCGCTTCCAGGCCGAGGTGCTGCCGGAGAACCGCAAGATGGTGAAGGTCTTCACCGACGCCGGCTACGTCCAGCGCCGCAGCTTCGCCGACGGCGTGGTCCACCTGGAGTTCGACCTCGAACCCACCGCCGCCTCGCTCGCCGTCATGCGCGCCCGCGAGCACCGCGCCGAGGCCCGCTCCGTCCAGCGGCTGCTCACCCCCCGCTCGGTCGCGGTGATCGGCGCCTCCCGCCGCCCGCAGACCGTCGGCCGGGCCCTGCTGCGCGACCTGCTCGCCGGTTTCGCCGGTGACGACCGCCCCGTCCACGCGGTCAACCGCGCCGCGACCCCCGGCACCGAACTGGACGGCGTCCCGGTGTACCGCTCGATCCTGGACATCCCCGGCCCGGTCGACCTCGCGGTGATCGCCGTCCCCGCCTCCGCCGTCCCCGAGGCGGTCGCCGAGTGCGGCGCGCACGGCGTCCAGGGCCTGGTCGTGGTCACCGCCGGCTACGCCGAGACCGGACCCGAGGGCCGCGACCGCCAGCGCGCCCTGGTCCGCCAGGCCCGCGCGGCCGGCATGCGGGTGATCGGACCCAACGCCTTCGGCCTGATCTCCACCGACCCCGAGCGGCCGCTCAACGCCTCGCTCGCCCCGGTGCTGCCCGCGCGCGGCGGCTTCGGCGTCTTCTGCCAGTCCGGCGCGATCGGCGTCGCCCTGCTGGAGGCCGCCCACCGGCGCGGCCTCGGCATCTCCTCCTTCGCCTCGGTCGGCAACCGGGCCGACGTCTCCGGCAACGACTTCCTCCAGTACTGGGCCGAGGACCCGGCCACCGACGTCGTCCTGCTCTACCTGGAGTCCTTCGGCAACCCCCGCAAGTTCACCCGGATCGCCCGCCGGCTCGCCCAGGCCAAGCCGGTGGTCGTGGTCAAGGGCGCCCGCCACACCGGCAGCCTGCCGCCCGGCCACGCCGTCCCCGCCACCGCCACCGGCCTCAAGGACGCCACCGTCGACGCCCTCTTCCAGCAGGCCGGCGTCACCCGGGTGGAGACCATCACGGAACTGTGCGACACCGGCGAACTGCTCGCCCTCCAGCCGCTGCCGTCCGGCGACCGGGTCGCCGTGATCGGCAACTCCGACTCCCTCGGCCTGCTCACCCACGACGCCTGCCTCTCCGCCGGCCTGCGCCCGCGCACCCCCGTCGACCTCACCACCGCCGCCACCGGCGAGAACTTCCGGGTCGCCCTGGACACCGCGCTGAGCGACCCGGGGGTGGACGCGGTGATCGCCGTCGCCATCCCGCCGATCGGCAACCAGGGCTGGGGCCCGGGCGCCGGCGGCCGGCTCACCGACCCGGACGACCCGGAACTCGGCTCCGACGACCCG
The DNA here is from genome assembly GCF_042957205.1 of Kitasatospora sp. NPDC008115. NCBI lineage: Bacteria > Bacillati > Actinomycetota > Actinomycetes > Kitasatosporales > Streptomycetaceae > Kitasatospora > Kitasatospora sp. NPDC008115. Next base: position 149,823 of record NZ_JBIBHU010000021.1, read on the forward strand.
GAGATCGCCGCCGCCCTGCTCGACGCCGGCGAGCGCGCCCGCGTGGCCGGCAAGCCGCTGCTCCTCGCCCACCTGGCGCTCACCGACCTGCCCGGCCGGCTGCGCCCCGGCAACATCCCCGCCTACCCGGCGCCCGAGCGCGCCGTGCGCGCTCTCGCCCACGCCGTCCACTACGCCGACTGGCGCCACCGGATGGCCGCGGCCGAGGAGACCGCCCGGGTCCCCGAACTCGACCGGATCGACGAGGCCGGCGCCCGCGACCTGGTCGAGGCCGCGCTCTCCACCCGCACCGCGATCGCCGCCCGCACCCAGCCCGGCGGCGCCCGGATCACCCTGCCCGACGCCGACGCCGCCGCCCTGCTCGCCCGCTACGGCGTCGACGTCTCGCCGACCCTGCCCGCCCCCGACGAGGAGAGCGCGGTACGCGCCGCCGCCACCCTGGGCTACCCCGTCGCGCTCAAGGCCACCGCCCCCCACCTGCGCCACCGCCCCGACCTCGGCAGCGTCCGGCTCGACCTGACCGGCGAGCCCGGCCTGCGCCGCGCCCACCGCGAACTGGACGCCCTGCTCGGCGGCGCGGCCCAGGCCCGACTGGTGGTCCAGCGGCTCGCCCCGCGCGGGGTGGACACCGTGATCGGCGCCACCGTCGACCCGGCGGTCGGCGCGATCCTCTCCTTCGGCCTGGCCGGCGCCCCGGCCGAACTGCTCGGCGACGTCGCCCACCGGCTGGTTCCGGCCACCGACCAGGACGTCGCCTCGCTGGTCCGCGAGGTCCGGGCGGCGCCCCTGCTGTTCGGCTGGCGCGGCGCCGAGGCCGTCGACACCGACGCCCTGGAGGAGCTGCTGCTGCGGGTGTCCCGGCTGGTCGACGACCTGCCGGAGGTCGCCTCGGTGGATCTCGAACCGGTGGTCGTGGCCCCGCACGGACTGGCGATCCTGGGGGCGCGCGTGCGCATCGCACCCCTGCCGGTCCGCAGTGATCTGGGCCCGCGCGCCATGAGCACGCTGTAACCTTCCTTGGTTGCGTCCGGACCGCGGGCGCCGTTGTCCGAAGCTCGGCGCCGCGCCGCCCGCTTCGTCGGCGGACCATGCCAGGATGGAGTTATGGCGAAGACCGGTACCACCACCACGCAGGACCTGCGTTCCGCGATCGAACGCAGCGGCTACTACCCGGCCCTGGTGTCCGAGGCGGTGGAGTCCGCGGTGGGTCCCGAGCCGATCAGCTCCTACCTGGTGCACCAGGAGACCACCTTCGACGCCAACGAGGTCCGCCGGCACGTCACCGTGCTGGTGCTGACCCCGACCCGCTTCGTGGTGAGCCACACCGACGAGCAGACCGGCGACGCCAGCAGCCCCGCCGTCCCGCTGGCCACCACCTCCACCGAGAGCGTCCGGCTGGACCGGATCAACTCCGTCGTGGTGAGCCGGATGGTCGCCAACCCGGAGACCTACACCCCGGGCACGCTGCCCCGCGAGGTGGTGCTGACCATCGGCTGGGGCGCCGTCCAGCGCCTCGACCTCGAACCGGCCGGCTGCTCCGACCCCAACTGCGAGGCGGACCACGGCTACACCGGCTCGGCCACCGCCGACGACCTCTCGCTGCGGGTCAGCGAGGCCGGCGACGGCCCCGAGACGGTCGCCCAGGCCCTGCTCTTCGCCCGCGCCCTGTCCGAGGCGACCGTCACCGACGCCCCCCGGGTCTGACCCGCACCCGCCCGCCCGCGGCACCGTCCGGCACCCGCCCGCCCGCGCCACCGCCTCGTACCGCCGCCACGCGCCCACCCGCGCCGTCCGGACGCCGCCCCCACCCGCCCGGACCGTACCGGCCAGCCAGGAAGCCACCCCCGCCACCATGCCCTTCGCCCCCGACGGCCACGACGCCTTCGAGCTCCTCGACCCCGCCGCCGCCCCCGCACCCCCCTACGGCGCCGGCTCGCTCTGCGACCTGCTGCCCTCGGTGGCGGCCGGCCTCGGCGTCACCGGCTTCGAGGCGGCGCTGCCGCTGGCGCCCGCCGACCGCGCGGTGGTCTTCCTCGTCGACGGCCTCGGCTGGGAACTGCTGCTGCGCCACCCCGAGTACGCGCCGTTCCTCTCCTCGCTGACCCCGGGTTCGCTCGGCGGCACCGGCCGCCCGCTGACCGCCGGCTTCCCGTCCACCACCGCGACCTCGCTGGCCTCGGTCGGCACCGGCACCCCGCCCGGTCTGCACGGCCTGGCCGGCTACACGGTGGCGGTGCCCGGCGCCGGCCACCTGATGAACCAGCTCCGCTGGCAGCCGCACACCGACCCGGGCAGCTGGCAGCCGTACCCGACGGTCTTCGAGCGGGTGGACGCCGCCGGGGTGGCCACCGCCCAGGTCTCCTCCCCGCTGTTCGCCCAGACCCCGCTGACCCGGGTGGCGCTCTCCGGCGGCACCTTCCTCGGCCGCACCACCGGCGAGGAGCGGATGGACCGCGCCGCCGCCTGGCTGGCCGAGCACGACCGCGCACTGGTCTACACCTACGTCAGCGAACTGGACGGCGCGGGCCACCGCTTCGGCGTGGACTCCGACGAGTGGCGGATGACCCTGGACGCCGTCGACCGGCTGGCCCGCCGGCTCGCCGAACAGCTGCCCCCGCGCTCGGTGATGTACGTCACCGCCGACCACGGCATGATCGACATCGCCCCCGAGGACCGGATCGACTTCGACGAGGACTGGGAGCTCGGCGCCGGCGTCGCCCTGCTGGGCGGCGAGGGCCGGGCCCGCCACGTCTACGCCGTCCCCGGCGCCGCCGCCGACGTCCACGCGGTCTGGAGCGAGGTGCTCGGCGACCGGATGTGGGTGGCCACCCGCGACCAGGCGATCGCGGCCGGCTGGTTCGGCCCCGCCGTGGACGAGCGCGTCTACCACCGGATCGGCGACGTGGTCGCCGCCGCCCGCGACGACATCGCGATCACCGCCTCCCGCAACGAGCCGGGCGAGTCCGCGATGATCGGCCTGCACGGATCGATGACCCCGGTCGAGCAGTACGTGCCGCTGCTCGAATTCCGCCGCTGAACCCCCTTGATGCGAAAGGCCTTTGCACCACCCATGGCTGAACTGGTGTTCTTCTCCGGCACGATGGACTGCGGGAAGTCGACGCTCGCGCTCCAGATGGACCACAACCACGCCGCTCGCGGCCGGCAGGGGATCATCCTCACCCGCAACGACCGGGCCGGCGCCGCCACCATCTCCAGCCGCCTCGGCCTGCGCGCCGACGCGGTCGAGGTGGGCGACGACTTCGACTTCCACGCCCATGTGGTGCACCGGCTCTCGGCCGGCGGCCGGGTCGACTACCTGATCTGCGACGAGGCCCAGTTCTTCACCCCCGGCCAGATCGACCAGCTCGCCCGCGTCGTCGACGAACTCGACATCGACGTCTACACCTTCGGCATCACCACCGACTTCCGTACCCGGCTCTTCCCCGGCTCGCAGCGGCTGATCGAGCTCGCCGACCGGGTCGAGGTGCTCCAGGTCGAGGCGCTCTGCTGGTGCGGCGCCCGGGCCACCCACAACGCCCGCACCGTCGGCGGGGTGATGGTGGTCGAGGGCGCGCAGGTGGTCATCGGCGACATCTCCGTCCGCGAGGACGAGGTCGGCTACGAGGTGCTCTGCCGCCGTCACCACCGCCGCCGGCTGACCGCCGCCACCGCCCGCGCCGCCGTCCTCTCCCCGGACGTCCTCCCCTTCGAGGAGCAGCAGGCCTGAGCCGGTCTCAGGCCGTCTCCAGCACCGAGAAGTGCCCGCCGCGCGGGTCCGCCAGCCGGACCACCCGCCCGCGGGGCGTCGCGTGCGGCTCCACCAGGACCCGTCCGCCCAGCTCCACCGCCCGGCGCGCCGTCAGTTCCGCGTCGGTGACCGCGAAGTGGGTGCGCCAGCGCGGCGGGTGGCCGCGCAGTTCGGCGCCGCGCCGGATCCCGGCCACCGGCCGGCCGCCGACCAGCAGCGCCGACCCGCCCTCGTCCTCCGCCACCGGCACCCCGAGCACCGCGCGGTAGAAGGACGCCGCGCCGTCCGCGTCCGGGGTGAGCAGCTCCGCCCAGGCGGGCCCGCCCGGCTCGGGACCGGCCTCCCGGCCGAGGTGCTCCTCGCCCTGCCAGAGCCCGAAGACCGCCCCGGAGACGTCCGCCGCGATCGCCAGCCGTCCGGCCCGCTCCGCCTGGAGCGGCCCGACCGCGACCGTCCCGCCGCACTCGCGCACCAACTGGGCCGAGCGGTCCGCGCTGTCGACCGCGAAATAGGTGGTCCACTGCACCGGGAAACCGGTCATCGAGGACACCCCGAGCCCGGCCACCGGCTCCGCGCCGAGCCGGGCGCGCACGTAGGCGCCGAGCTGGGCGGGCCCCTGGGTGAACGTCCAGCCGAGCAGTTCGCCGTAGAACGCCCGGGCGCCGGGCAGATCGTCGGTCATCAGGCTGACCCAGCACGGGGTGCCCTGGGCCAGCCGAAGTGTCAGCGCGGACATGACAGGTCTCCTCAGGGGGCGGACGGGCGCACGAAACGGCGCAGTGAGGGTGATGCTTCCACCGTGGCGCGCGTCGAACCCTCGGGCCGCGCGGAAAGTCCGGCAAAGACCGCACAAAGAGCACCGGCCCGGTGGCACTGCGCCAGAATGACCGCCATGAGCACCCATCACGATGACTCCCCGCTGGTGTCGGCGGCCGAACTGCGGGAGGCGCTCGCCTCCGCGAACCCGCCGGTCCTGCTCGACGTGCGCTGGCAGCTCGGCGGCCCGCCCGGCATCGAGGAGTACACCGCCGGCCACCTGCCCGGCGCCCACTTCGTCCCCCTCGACACCGACCTCGCCGCCCCCGCCGGCCCGCCCGGCCGCGGCGGGCGCCACCCGCTGCCCGACCCCGAGGAGTTCGGTGCCGCGCTGCGCCGGCTCGGCGTCTCGGCCGACCGCCCGGTGGTGGTCTACGACGGCGCCACCTCGCTGGCCGCCGCCCGCGCCTGGTGGCTGCTGCGCTGGGCCGGCCACCCGCACGTGCGGGTGCTGGACGGCGGCTACGCGGCCTGGCGGGAGGCCGGACTGCCGGTGAGCACCGAGGTGCCGTCCGCCGCGGACGGCGACTTCAAACCGGTGCCGGGGCAGCTGCCGGTGACCGACGCGGACGGCGCCGCGGCCTGGGCCCGCGAGGCGCTGCTGCTGGACGCCCGGGCGGGGGAGCGGTACCGGGGCGAGAGCGAGCCGATCGACCCGAGGGCCGGCCACATCCCGGGCGCGGTCTCCGCGCCGACCACCGAGAACGTCGGCCCGGACGGCCGCTTCCGGCCCGCCGCCGAACTCGCCGCCCGCTTCCGGGCGCTGGGCGCGGGCGAGCGGGAGACCGCCGTCTACTGCGGCTCCGGGGTGACCGCCGCGCACCAGATCCTGGCCCTCACGGTCGCCGGCCTGCCCGCCACCCTCTACCCGGGCTCCTGGAGCGAGTGGTCCAGCGACGGGACCCGCCCGGTCGCCGTCACCGACCAGCCCGGCTGAGTCCGCGGACGCGCGAGGGGCGGACGGCCACGGCCGTCCGCCCCTCCGCTGTCCTGCCGTTCCTACTAGTCCTGCTTCTTGCGCCGGCTGCCGAAGACGATCTCGTCCCAGCTCGGCACGGTGGCCCGGCGACCGGGCCGGACGCCGTCCGCCTCGGCCTGCCGGTCGGTGGTGCCGACCAGCCGGTCCCGGTGCGGGGCGACCGCGCGCGGCATCAGGATGTCCGCGTACGCCGAGCCCGCGCCGACCGCCGGGGCGGCGGCCGCCGGCTCCTCGGCCTCCTCGGCCACCTCGGCGGGCACCGGCTCGATCGGCGGCGGCGCGCCGACCGCGAGGTCGCCGCGGAAGGCGGGCACCACGTCCAGCAGGCTGGTCAGCGAGTCCCGGGACTCGGCCGTCGCCTCGCGCGACTCCCGCACCTCGCGGGCCGACATGATCCGGTCCGCCGAGGGCCGGTCGATCATCGGGCGGGGCGGCCGCTCCTGGGGGAGCCGGGCGATCCGCGGGATGAACGGGAAGACCGACTCCTCCTCGCGCTCGACCGTTTCGCCGATCAGCGCGCGGGCCTCGTCGTCGTTCGGCTGGACCAGCCGCCGGGGCGGGTCGTACGTCCAGCACGCGCTGCGGCCCTCGCCGTCGGCCCGGTAGGAGAGGATGACCTCCCAGGTGCCGTCGTCGCGCCGCCAGGAGTCCCAGCGCTCGGTCTCCTTCTCCGCGCCGCGCAGCGCCAGCCGCTCGGCCACCGCCTCGCCCAGCTGCGGGCCGGGGGCCTCGCCGTGCCGGCGGATCGCGGTCTTGCGGGCCCGCTCGGCCATGAAGGCCCGCTCGGCCAGCACCGGACCCTCGAAGCGGCGGACCCGGTCGACGGAGATGCCGGCCGCCTGCGCGACCTCCTCGGCGGAGGCACCGGCTCGTATCCGCGCCTGGATGTCACGGGGGCGGAGGTGGCTCTCGACCTCGATCTCGATCTGGCCGAGGCGCGGACGGTCACCACGGATGGCGGCGCGCAGCCGCTCATCGATGGGAAGGGTGTACTCCGTGCTGTCGGCAGCCTTGAGCACCAGCCGTGTGCCGTCGTTGCTGACGGCCACAACCCGCAGTTCGGGCACGGTTACCTCCCGGGTGGTGCCTGCCGACGTCACCTGCGTCGCTGCTCCCGTACTGAGTGTGGCCTGCCCGCTCGCGACTGGCCACAACCTTGCTGAGTTCCCCGGCGTGTCGGGCTTACGCCCGGCCACGCCGCTGTGGCACGGTTGCCTTTTTGCCACGTCATCCGTCGACGTCGCGCCTGGGTGTCCCGGCCGTCCTCGCACGCGCAGTGAACGCGACGGTCCGGGACGGGCGTCGCCGTGCGTGCCTGCACCGTGTCTCTTCGTCAGGCTGCCGGTTGATGGGCAGTCGACAAGTCGACCCAGGCCTCAGGCTTTACGAACAGTACTCCATTCGTGGCATCCAAAGGGGCGGCTCGCCGCTCAAGTCTCCCGCGATTCACGGGAATCTCAAGAGCATGCGACCCCAATGGCCGAGGATCGGCCGATGAACGGTGATCATCTTCACATATATCTCTCGCGAAGAACCGCATTTTCGACCCTTGTGTCCTTCTTTGTGCAAGATGGAGTGACTTGTTCGAAGGACAGTCGTACTGACGCGAGGGATGTTGATGCCGCAGGTGAAGCCCGGCCAGGACGGAGCCGATGAAGGTCGCAGGCGAATTGATCTGAGTGTGGCTCAGGTCGCCGCCAGCGCACTGGCGACCGTGGTGGGGGCGGTGCTCGCGTCCGAACTCGGGGTGTACGGCACCATTCTCGGCGCCGCGGTGGTGAGCATCGGCGCGACCACCGGAAGTGCGGTGTTCCAGCACCTCTTCAAGCGCACCGGGGAACAGTTGCGCGACGCCGTGGACCGGACCGCCGGGCCGGGGCAGCTGACGAACGGACTGAGGCAGGCGCCGGAGCCGGCTCCGGCGGCGGATCCGCCGCCGGTCTCCGGGCAGTGGAGCACCCCGCGGGTCGTCCGGGCGCGTCGCCGGTGGACCTGGAAGTCGTTCACCGCGGTCTCGGCGCTGGTGTTCACCCTCGCGATGGTCCCGATCCTCGCCTTCGAACTGGCGACCGGGCAGCCGGTGTCGGCGACGGTCAAGGGCGAGTCGGGCAGCGGCACCTCGATCGGCGGCCGGGTCGACCGGAAACCGACCGTCCCACCGGGTGACGCCCCCTCCTCAGGACCCTCCTCGGTGCCCTCGCCGTCGGCCGGCGGGGACGGCGCGGACGGCGGCGCCTCCGGGCGGCCGAGCCCCGGTGCCCGTCCGGACACCGGGGGTGGTGAACCGTCGGCCTCCCCGTCGGCCGGTTCCGGCGCGGGTCCGAGCACGGCGCCGTCCGCGTCGCCCTCCGCGCGCCCCACCGGCGAGCCGTCCGCGCCCCCCGCGCCGTCCGCGTCCAGCGCTCCCTCCGCGCCGGCCAGCGACGGGGCGGCGTCCACGAAGCCGTCCGGCGCCGCGACCCCGAAGCCCCCGGCCCCGAGCACCGCCGCCGAGCCGCCCCCGGCCGCGCCGCAAGCCCCGGCGGGCGCGGCGGGCGCGGCGTCGGAGCGGGGTTAGGCCCCCAGCACCCGGCGCAGGTAGTCGTTGCCGAAGCGGCGGTCCGGGTCCAGTTCGTCGCGCAGGGCGGTGAAGTCCGCGAAGCGCGGGTAGACCCCGGCCAGGTACTCGGCGTCCCGGGTGTGCAGCTTGCCCCAGTGCGGGCGGCCCCCGTGCCCGGTCATCAGCCGCTCGACCGCCGTGAAGTACCCCTGCTCGGCGGTGCCCCGGTAGAGGTGGACGGCGATGTAGGCGGTGTCCCGGCCGTGCGCGGTGGAGAGCCAGACCTCGTCGGCCGGGGCGAACCGCACCTCGACCGGGAAGCTGATCCGCCAGCCGGACCGCTCGACCATCGCCCGCAGCTCGCGCAGCACCTCGCCGGCCGCCGCGCGCGGCACCGCGTACTCCATCTCGATGAAGCGCACCTTGCGGGGGCTGGTGAACACCTTGTACGCGGTGTCGGTGTAGCTGCGGTCCGACCACGCGCGGCTGGCCAGCGCGGCGATGGCCGGCACCGAGCCGGGGAAGCGGCGGCCGACCCGGCAGGCGCCCTCCCAGACGGTGTTGGAGAGGAAGTCGTCCTCCAGCCACTCCTTGAACCGGGGCAGCGGCGCGGCCGGGCCCTGGCTGCGGTTGTTCCGCTTGGTCGAGCAGCGGTCGGTGTGCGGGAACCAGTAGAACTCGAAGTGCTCGTTGACGGCGGTGAGGTCGTCCAGTCGCTCCAGCACCTCGTCGAAGCGCATCGGCTGCTCGTGCGCGGTGAGCAGGAAGGACGGCTCGACGGCGAGGGTGAGCGCGGTGATCACGCCGAGCGCGCCGAGGCCGAGCCGGGCGGCCTCGAAGAGCCGCGGGTGCTCGGCGGGGGAGCAGCGCCGGACGCTGCCGTCGGCGAGCACGATCTCCAGGCCGCGGATCTGGGCGGCGAGCGAGCCGGAGTCCCGGCCGGTGCCGTGGGTGCCGGTGCTGGTGGCGCCGGCCACGGTCTGCACCTCGATGTCGCCCATGTTGGTGAGCGAGAGGCCGGCGGCGGCGAGCACCCGGTTGAGCCGGTGCAGCGGCAGTCCGGCCTCGACGGTGACCGTGCCCCTCTCCCGGTCGATCTCCCGCACGGCGGTCAGCGCGTGCGGCCGGACCAGGACGCCGTCCCCGGCGGAGGCGATCGCGGTGAACGAGTGGCCGGAGCCGATCGCCTTGACGGTCCGGCCCTGGTCGCCGGCGCGCAGGATCTCCTTGGCCAGTTCCTCCGCCGTCCCGGGGGTGACCACCCGGGCGGGCACGGTGCTCTGGTTGCCCGCCCAGTTGGTCCAGCGGGTGCGGGTCGCGGTACTGGCCTGGGGCATTGCGGCGCCTCCTGCTCCGTGGCCGCACGGTGTCGGCTCACCTCGGTCCCTACCCACGGGTAGGCCGCGGGTAGGGAGGAGGGTAGGTCAGGTCACCGTTCGAGGTCCACGGTTTCGGCCGCGGGCAGCGCACTCTTCTCGGCGGCCACCCCGGCGCGCAGCCGGCCGAGCCCGGCGCAGGCGACCAGCACGCCGAAGACCCCGGCGGCCAGCGGCACCCAGTAGCCCGCCGCCGCGCCGCCGGCGTCGACCACCCAGCCGCCGGCCGAGGAGCCGACCGCGACGCCCAGCGCCAGGCCGGTGGTCGTCCAGGTCATGCCCTCGGTCAGCTGGGCGGCCGGCACCAGCCGCTCGACCAGGGCCATCGCGGTGATCAGCGTGGGGGAGATGGCGATGCCCGCGATCAGCAGCGCGCCGCCGACCGCCACCAGGCCGCCGACCCCGTTCACCGACTCGGCGAGCAGCAGCAGCGGCACCATGCTGACGGCCATCAGCACCACGCCGACGAGGAAGCGCACGGCCATCGACCCGGCCGGCTTGCGGGCGCCGTAGACCACGCCGGCCACGCAGGAGCCGAGCGCCCAGAGCGCCAGGATCGGGCCGGAGGTGGCGCCGTGCTCCTGCGCCTTGGCGAAGGCGACGGTGACCACCTCGACCGAGCCGAAGATCGCGCCGGTGGAGACGAAGGTCAGGATCAGCACCTGGAGGCCCCGGTTGAGGATCACCGGGCTGCCGATCTGCCGGGCGGCCGGATGGACCGGCGGCTCGGTGGAGCGCTGGGCGGCGAACAGCGCCACGCCCACCGCCAGGAAGACGCCGGCGAGCAGCACGCCCGCCTCCGGGAAGACCGCGGTGGCCAGCGTCACCGAGAGGATCGGGCCGACGATGAAGCAGACCTCGTCGACCACCGCCTCGAAGGAGTAGGCGGTGTGCAGCTTCGGTCCCTGGTCCCGGTACAGGTGCGCCCAGCGGGCCCGCACCATCGCGCCGGTGCTCGGCATCACGCCCATCCCGGCGGCGAACACGAACAGTGTCCAGACCGGCGCCTCGAAGCGGGCGGCCAGCAGCAGGCCGATCGCGGCGACCACGGTGAGCGCGGTGGCCGGCAGGATGATCCGGCGCTGCCCGTGCCGGTCCACCAGCCGGGACACCTGGGGCCCCAGGATCGCGGCGGACACCGCCATCGTCGCCGAGACCAGGCCGGCCACGCCGAACGATCCGCGCAGCTCGGAGAGCATCGTGACGATGCCGATCCCCGTCATGGAGATCGGCAGCCGGGATATGAACCCGGTGGACGAGAAGGCCAGACTGCCGGGGGAGGCGAAGATCTGGCGGTAGCTGGACAGCACAAGGGCTCCGCAGGGGTAAGGAACGTCGCTGGCAAAGACAGCTTACGAACCTTGGCAAACGGTATTTTTCCGGGCACCGGGTGCGGCCCCGGCACAGGCCCCCCTGTTCACAGTGGCAGGATCGGTGCCATGTCCGACGCGCGCAACACAACCGTCACCGGCGCCGCTCCGTACGACGCCCTGCTGCTGCTCTCCTTCGGCGGGCCCGAGGCCCCCGAGGACGTCGTCCCGTTCCTGGAGAACGTCACCCGCGGCCGGGGCATCCCGAAGGAGCGGCTCCAGGAGGTCGGCAAGCACTACTTCCTGTTCGGCGGCGTCAGCCCGATCAACGGCCAGAACCGCGAACTGCTGGCCGCGCTGCGCGAGGACTTCGCCGGGCACGGCCTCGACCTGCCGGTGTACTGGGGCAACCGGAACTGGGCGCCCTACCTGGTCGACACCCTGCGTGAGATCGCCGCCGACGGGCACCGCCGGATCGCCGTCCTGGCCACCAGCGCCTACGCCGGCTACTCCGGCTGCCGCCAGTACCGGGAGAACCTCGCCGACGCGCTGGCCGCGCTGGCCGCCGAGGGCCTGCCGGAGCTGAGGGTCGACAAGCTGCGGCACTTCCACAACCACCCCGGCTTCGTCGAGCCGATGATCGACGCCACCGTGGCCGCCCTGGGCCGGCTGCCCGAGGGGAGCAGGGACGGCGCCCGGCTGGCGTTCACCACCCACTCCATCCCGGACAGCATGGCCGAGACCTCCGGCGCCCCCGACGACCCGGCCCGCGGCCGCCCCGGCGGCGCCTACGTCGCCCAGCACCTGGACGTGGCCCGGCTGGTCGCCGCCGCCGTCGCCGAGCGCACCGGCGTCGCCGACCGCCCCTGGGAGCTGGTCTACCAGAGCCGCAGCGGCGCCCCGCACATCCCCTGGCTGGAGCCCGACATCTGCGACCACCTGGAGGCGCAGCACGCCGACGGCGCCCCCGCCGTGGTGATGGTCCCGATCGGCTTCGTCTCCGACCACATGGAGGTCAGGTACGACCTGGACACCGAGGCGACGGCCAGGGCCGCCGAGCTCGGCCTGCCGGTCGCCCGGGCCGCCACCGTCGGCGCCGACCCCCGGTTCACCGCCGCCGTCCGCGAACTCGTCCTGGAGCGGGCCGCCGCCGAGCGCGGCGAGCCGGTGACCCGCTGCGCCCTCGGCACGCTCGGCCCCGGCCACGACGTCTGCGCCGTGGCCTGCTGCCCCAACCCGCGCGCCCCCCGCCCGGCCGCCGCCGAGCGCTGACCCCGTTCCGCCTCCCGAGGAGAACCCCGTGTCCAGCCCCGCCGTGCCCGATCCCGCCCTGCTCGACGAACTGCTCGACGTCGCCCTGGACGCCGCCCGCCGGGCCGGCACCCTGCTGCTGGAGGGCCGGCCCGCCGACCTCGGCGTCGCCGGCACCAAGAGCAGCCCGGTCGACGTGGTGACCGAGATGGACCTGGCCTCCGAGAAGCTCGTCCTGGAACTGATCACCGCCCGCCGCCCCCAGGACGGCTACCTGGGCGAGGAGGGCGCCGAGCGCCCCGGCACCAGCGGGGTGCGCTGGGTCGTCGACCCGCTCGACGGCACCGTGAACTACCTCTACGGACTGCCGTCCTGGGCGGTCAGCGTGGCCGCCGAGCTGGACGGGCGCGCGGTGGTCGGCGTCGTGTACGCCCCGGCGCGCGGTGAGCTGTTCCACGCCGTGCGCGGCCGCGGCGCCCGGCGCGACGGCCGCCCGCTCGCCACCCGCCCCGCCCCGCCGTGGGGTCAGGCGCTGATCGGCACCGGCTTCGCCTACGTCCGCGAGGTGCGGGTCCGGCAGGCCGAGGTGGTGCTCGGGCTGATGTCCGAGGTGCGCGACATCCGGCGGGGCGGCGCCGCCGCGGTGGACCTCTGCGACGTCGCCGCCGGCCGGCTGGACGGCTACTACGAGCGCGGGCTGGCCCCCTGGGACCGGGCGGCCGGCTGCCTGATCGCGGCCGAGGCCGGTGCCCTGGTCGGCGGCCGCCCCGGGCGGGACGCGGACGGCGAGCTGACCGTGGCCGCCGCCCCCGGCGTCTACGAGCCGCTCCAGGAACGGCTGGCCGCCCTGAACGCCTGGGCGGACTGAGCACGCGAAGGGCCCGTCCTTCCCGCCGCCGAGCGGTCGGGAGGACGGGCCCTCCGGGGCGACGAAGAGCCCTGACATACGGGGGATGCCAGGGCCTGGTTTCTCGCACGGCCCCCGCAGGGCCGCTGGTGCCGGACATCCGGCGACGGGTCGGGCTGGGATCAGGCGGCGGTGCGGTGGCGCTCCAGCACCGTGTCCACGCCGTGCTCGGCGGCGAGACGGCGCAGATCGTCCAGCTCGGACTGTTCCACCTCGGCGAGGAACTCGTCCCCGGCCTCGATCGCGCGGTGCAGGTCCTGCTCGGCATTGGCGATGCGCTGCAGGATTCCGGCGGTGAAGGCGTCCATACGGGCCCCCTTACTGTGTCGGACGTGCACGGTCGTGCGCCCCCCGCCCCGGGGTGACGGTAGCCAGCGGAAGCGTCCGGTCCGGGCGGTGAAGATCTCCGGACGGGCGCGGAGACGGCCCTCGGCCGCTCCCGGTGACGCCCCAGCCCCAGGGCCGGCGCGGATGAACGCACGGCGGGTGGGTGCGATCGGCTCAGAACCGGATCGCGGGTGTGCACCTGTCCTCCCCACCCCCGGGGCGGGGAAACCTCCCGGCGGAAGAAAGTTGCCCGCGTCACAGTCCAACCGGACTGCTTGCGCCACGAACCGCCGCCGCGCGCCCGGCACCCGCCGGAGGGCGGCCGTGCCCGCGGGGCAGCTTATCGCTGCCTTACCGCCGGACCAGGCAGGATGGAGGCAGCGTCGGAGCCGCGCGTCCGCTTCCGGGGCCGGCCTGAAGAAGGGACTACCACCGTGCGGGTTCTCGTCGTCGAGGACGAGCAGCTGCTCGCCGAGGCAGTGGCCACCGGTCTGCGCCGCGAGGCGATGGCGGTCGACGTGGTCTACGACGGGGAGGCCGCGCTCCAGCGCATCGCGGTCAACGACTACGACGTGGTCGTGCTCGACCGCGACCTGCCGCTGGTCCACGGTGACGACGTCTGCCGCAGTGTGGTCGACCAGGGCCTGGCCACCCGGGTGATCATGCTGACCGCCTCCGGCGACATCAGCGACCGGGTCGAGGGCCTGGAGATCGGCGCCGACGACTACCTTCCGAAGCCGTTCGCCTTCAGCGAACTCGTCGCCCGGGTCCGCGCCCTGGGCCGCCGCGCCACCGTCCCGCTGCCCCCCGTCCTGGAGCGGGCCGGCATCTCGCTCGACCCCGGCCGCCGCGAGGTCATCCGCGACGGCCGTCCGGTCCAGCTCGCCCCCAAGGAGTTCGCCGTCCTGGAGGTGCTGATGCGGGCCGGCGGAGCCGTCGTCTCCGCCGAGCAGCTGCTGGAGAAGGCCTGGGACGAGCACACCGACCCGTTCACCAACGTCGTGCGCGTCACCGTGATGACGCTGCGCCGCAAGCTCGGCGACCCGCCGGTGATCGTCACCGTCCCGGGTTCCGGCTACCGGATCTGACCGGACCGCGCGGCTCCGACCGGACCCCGCACTCCCGGATCCCGGCCGCCCCCACCCCGCGCCCGCCTCCGGCGGACGCCCCGAGAGGACCATCATGACCACCCCGCCCCCGGCCGGCGGGCCCTCCGGCGCGCCCACCGGCGGGCGCGCCGTGCCCAACCGGCCCGTACCGCCCAAGCCGGCCCACCCGCCGCGCGCCCCCCGCCTGCACTCCTCGCACGACACCTACGTGCCCGGCGACGGCATGCTCGCCTGGCTGCCGTTCCGGCCCACCATCCGGATCCGGCTCACCCTGCTCTACGGCGGGATGTTCCTGATGGCCGGCGTGGTGCTGCTGCTGCTGATGTACGTCTTCGTCCGCCAGGCCCTGCGCGACGTCCAGCCGCCGCCCTTCGACTTCGGGCCCTCCGGCGCCCGGGTGAACGGCGTCTGGATGAGCACCGAGGGGTTCAACCAGTACCTCGCCGACGCCCACACCATAAAGGCGGACAGCGCGCTCAACACGCTGCTGCGCAAGTCGCTCACCATGCTGGTCTGCCTCGCCGTGATCGCCTTCGCGGCCGGCTACGCGATGGCCGGCCGGGTGCTGCGCCCGCTCGGCCGGATCACCCGCACGGCCCGCGAGGTGGCCTCCTCCGACCTGCACCGGCGGATCGAGCTGGACGGCCCGGACGACGAGCTCAAGGAACTGGCCGACACCTTCGACGAGATGCTGGAGCGCCTCGACCGCTCCTTCGACTCCCAGCGCCGCTTCGTCGCCAACGCCTCGCACGAGCTGCGCACCCCGCTGGCGATCAACCGCACCCTGCTGGAGGTGCAGCTCTCCGACCCGCACGTCTCACCCGACCTCCAGCAGCTCGGCAAGACCCTGCTGGCCACCAACGAACGCAGCGAGCAGCTGGTCGAGGGCCTGCTGCTGCTCGCCCGCAGCGACAACGAGCTGACCGACCGCCGCCCGCTGGAGCTCTCCGAGGTGGCCACCAGGGCCCTGGAGCAGACCAGGGCGGAGGCCGCCAAGCGGGAGGTCGACCTGCGCGCCTCGCTGCACCCCGCGACGGTCTCCGGCAACGGCGTCCTGCTGGAGCGGATCGCCCTCAACCTGCTGCAGAACGCCGTGCGCTACAACAGCCCGGACGGCTGGGTCGAGATCACCACCGCCCCGGTGCCCGGCGGCGGCGAACTGGTGGTCTCCAACACCGGCCCGGTGGTGCCCGGCTACGAGCTGGAGCACATCTTCGAGCCGTTCCGCCGGGTCAAGGGCGCCGACCGGACCCGCAGCGACAAGGGGGTCGGCCTCGGCCTGTCGATCGTCCGCTCCGTGGTCCGCGCGCACAACGGCACCATCGAGGCCACCCCGCGCGCCGGCGGCGGCCTCACCATGCGCGTGCGCATCCCGGGCGGGTGAGAGCCCCCTGACACGCCGGGCGCCCTGCCCCTCCGGGCAGGTGCTCCCCGGGCCTCCGCGGCCCCGTCACGGCCCTTCTCGGGCCCGTGACGGGGCCGCTGCGCCGTCCGGGTGAGCCCGGTCCGTGCGCCGACCATTCCCAGCCGCCCCCGCCAGGCCCGTCAAGACGACATAAGGCCTGGCGGGGGCGGCTTGTCATTTCCTGCCCGGGCAACTTACGGTGTCGTAACCTACGCGACCGTAAGTGCCGTCCGAACGGACTCCGGCGTACCCGTCCAACGCGCCCGTCCCGCGCGTGCCCGTCCCCCAGGAGCCAGACCGTGACCATCGCCCCCGCGCAGCGCAGCACCTCGCTCGGTTCGAGCGCCTGGACCGACACGCGGCTGATCCTGGCCCTGGAGGAGGTCGTCGAGAAGGAGCTCGACCGGCACCTCAAGGTCGCCAAGGAGTGGATGCCGCACGAGTTCGTCCCGTGGAGCCAGGGCCGTGACTTCGACGGCGTCCTGGGCGGCGAGGCCTGGGAGCTCGGGCAGTCCAAGGTGACCCCGCTCGGCCGGGTCTCGCTCGTGGTCAACCTGCTCACCGAGGACAACCTCCCCAGCTACCACCACGAGATCGCGACCATGTTCGGCCGCGAGGGCGCCTGGGGCGAGTGGGTCCACCGCTGGACGGCGGAGGAGGGCCGCCACGGCATAGCCATCCGCGACTACCTGCTCACCACCCGGGCCGTCGACCCGAACGAGCTGGAGCGGGCCCGGATGGCCCACATGTCGGACGGTTTCGAGTCCGACAACGCGCACAGCATGCTGCAGTCGGTCGCCTACGTGGCCTTCCAGGAGCTCGCCACCCGCATCGCGCACCGCAACACCGGCCACTTCGCCGGCTGCCCGCTCGCGGACCAGCTCCTGGCGAAGATCGCCAACGACGAGAACCTGCACATGGTCTTCTACCGGAACCTGCTGAAGGCCGCCCTGGAGATCGCCCCGGACCAGGCCATGCGCGCCGTCGCCGACGTGGTGACCAACTTCCGGATGCCCGGCCACGGCATCCCCGGCTTCGAGCGGGCCGCCGCCCAGATCGCCCTCGGCGGGGTCTACAACCTGCGCATCCACCACGACGACGTGCTGCAGCCGGTGCTGCGCCACCTCAAGATCATGGACCTGGCCGGCCTCGGCCCGGACGGCGCGCAGGCCCAGCAGGAGCTCGGCGTCTTCCTGGAGGGGCTGGACTCCCAGGCGACCAAGTTCGACGAGCGCCAGGCGGCGCTGCTGGCCCGCCGCGCGGCCCGGCGGCAGGCGTAGTGGCTTGGGCGGATTTTCCACGGTTTGCCCGGCCCGGCGGCTAACGTGACCAAGCTCACACTGTGTCGCTCCGAGGGGTTGCGTGACGCCGGAGAGTGATCATGCCTTCGGCGGCCCCGATCGCCGTCCGTGAGTGGGCCGGCGATCGGGGGCAGATCGGAGGATTGGCTCCCGGCCCTGGTGGGCAAGGGAATTGGCGAGCGCGTCAAGGACCTTCGCTCACGGAGCGTGTCCACTATTCGGGCGTTCACGCGTCGCGGCGATGGCCCTGCGTGAGGCCCCGAACGCCCGAGTGGATCACCCCAACGGACCCCTGGCTGAGTGTCGATTGAGTAACGGGGCTTGAAGTAAGGCAAAATCTCCGCCTCGGGTCGGGCACAAGACCGACCCCCCATGCGTTACGTGCGCTGGAGATACCGCACACACCGCACAACCCGGAGGGGGAGAGCGAAAAATGGCTACCGACTACGACACCCCACGCAAGACCGATGATGAGCTCAACGAGGACAGCATCGAGGAGCTCAAGGCCCGCAGGAACGACAAGGGCGGCAGCTCGGTCGACGTCGACGAGTTCGAGGCCGCCGAAGGCATGGAGCTTCCCGGCGCGGACCTCTCGAACGAGGAGCTCTCCGTCCGGGTGCTGCCGCGGCAGGCCGACGAGTTCACCTGCATGAGCTGCTTCCTGGTCCACCACCGCAGCCAGCTGTACAGCGAGAAGAACGGCAACCCGATCTGCCGGGACTGCGGCGCCTGAGGACCAGGGCGGTCATGACTCGGGTTTCGCGATGTCCGCGAGACCGGTGCGACGCCCCTTCCGGCCCCGGGCAGCGGGGCCGGACGGCAGCTCCGGCGTCCGTCACGACGGACGCACCAGTCATACGGTCGGATGGAAAGCGTTTCCAGAGACGCGAAGGGACGGTACCGCCGAGGCGGTACCGTCCCTCTCCTTTTCGGTCGGCCGCCCTCAGGCGCGGGCGCTGCGGCGGGCCTCGTCCAGGGCCTCCGCCAGCTTCATCGGCGAGCGGGTCGAGAGATAGAGGTACGGCGTCGGGTCCGCCGGGTCGCTCACCTCGACCCGCAGCGCGGTCGGCACGTAGCTGCGCAGCAGCATGAAGGCCCGCGGGTCGGCCTTCGGGCCGCGCCAGGCGGCGGCGTCCGCCGGGCCGAGCGCCTGCGCGGCGCCGAGGGCGTCCACCGGGATCCTGGCCGGTCCGGCCACCAGCGAGCCCTGGACCACCCGGATCCGGGCCGAGCCGTAACTGCTGATCGCGGCGGCGCCGGCGGCGATGCCGACCACCAGCCCGACCAGCGCGCCCACCGCGCTGAGGCGCAGCAGGATCAGCGCGAGGGTGAGGCCGATCACGACCGGGAACAGCCACCAGGAGCGCGGCACGGTGAGGCGTTCGTCGTACATGCCCTCCATTGTGGGCGCCATGACGCCGGCGCCCGGACGCAACCCCCGTCCCGGACGTGGCTACCGGTCGGTAGGGTAGGGCGCCGTGACCGGTTCGACAGCCCCCACCGCGCCCGCCGCCCCCACGACCCCCACCACGCCGCCGCCGGAGGCCGTCCTCCCGCCGCGCGCCCCCGAGGCCCCCGCCCCCGGGACCCGGCTCGGCTCCCACTACGAGCACTGCTTCGGCTGCGGCCCGCAGCACCCCGGCGGCCTGCGGATCGACGCGGTGGCCGGCGAGGGCCTGGACGTCACCGCCGAGCTCACCGTCCGCCCGGAGCACCAGGGCGGCCCTGGCCTGGCCCACGGCGGCCTGCTGACCACCGCCATGGACGAGACCCTGGGCACGCTCAACTGGCTCCTGCACGTGCCCGCCGTCACCGGCCGGCTGGAGACCGACTTCCTCTCCCCGGTGCCGGTCGGCACCACCCTGCACCTGAGCGCCCGGGTCACCGGGGTGCTCGGCCGGAAGGTCTACAGCGAGGCCGAGGCCCGGATCGGCGGCCCCGACGGGCCGGTCGCGGTGCGCGCGCGGGCGCTCTTCATCCAGGTGAAGCTGGAACACTTCACCAAGCACGGTCGTCCCGAGGACATCGAGAAGGTCCTCGACGACCCCGACCTGATGAAGCGCGCCCGAGCCTTTGAGGTGAACCCTTGAGCACCACCCCCCGCGAGCCCCTGGACGTCCTGATCCGGCGGATCGACCCCGAGCTGCCGCTGCCCGCGTACGCGCAGCCCGGCGACGCGGGCGCCGACCTGCGGACCACCGTCGACGCCGAGCTGGCCCCCGGCGAGCGGGCCGTGCTGCCCACCGGCATCGCCATCGCGTTGCCCGACGGCCACGCCGCGTTCGTCCACCCCCGTTCGGGACTGGCAGCTCGTTGCGGAGTTGCTCTGGTGAACGCCCCAGGGACGGTCGATGCCGGGTACCGTGGAGAGATCAAGGTGATCGTCGTCAATCTGGACCCGCGCGAGGGCGTCAGCTTCCGCCGAGGGGACCGGATCGCCCAGCTGGTGATCCAGCAGGTCGAGAAGGCCCGCTTCCACGAGGTGGAGGAGCTGCCGGGGTCGGCACGCGCCGAGGGCGGGTTCGGGTCGACCGGCGGCCACGCTGCGGTCTAGGCTGCCCGCGGCCTCGCAGGAAGCCGAGCAGGTATTCGCATCGGTCTTGGACCGGGAAGGACAGTGACCGTGTTCCGTCGTCGCCAGAAGAGCGAGGACGCTGTCGAGCAGCTCGCCGACGACGCCATCAGCGCCGACGAGACGGCCGATGACGTCGAAGGTTCCGCCGAGAGCGAGAACGTGACCGAGCTGGACCCGGCGGACCGGGTCGGCCTGCCGCCGGCCCCGCGTCCGGACGGTCCGTGGGACCACTCCGAGCTGGAGAACCCGGAGGAGGGCCGCGTGGACCTCGGTGGTCTGCTGGTCCCCGGTGTCGAGGGCATGGAGCTCCGGGTGGAGGTGGCCGGCGACGCGATCGTGGCCGCCACCCTGGTCCTCGGCAACAGTGCCATCCAGCTGCAGGCCTTCGCCGCTCCCAAGTCGGAGGGCATCTGGGGCGAGGTCCGCGAGGAGATCGCCACCGGCATCACCTCGCAGGGCGGCATCGTCGAGGAGGAGGAGGGCCCGCTGGGCTGGCACCTCCGCGCCCAGGTCCCGGTGCAGCTGCCGGACGGCACGCAGGGCGTGCAGCTGGTCCGGTTCGTCGGCTGCGACGGCCCGCGCTGGTTCCTCCGCGGCGTGATCTCCGGCCAGGCCGCCGTCCAGCCCGAGATGGGCGGGATCCTGGAGCAGGTCTTCCGGCAGACCGTCGTCGTCCGCGGTGAGACCCCGATGGCGCCCCGCGACCCGATCGTGCTGAAGCTTCCCGAGGACGCGCAGATGGTCGCCGACGGTGGCGGCGCCGTCGCGGCCGCCGGCGAGGGCGAGAACCGCTTCGGCGGCGCCGCGCTCGACCCGTTCGCCCGCGGCCCGGAGATCACCGAGGTCCGCTGAGCACCCCGTTCGACCCCGCCGATCGTCCCCGCCCGCACCCCGGGCGGGGACGATTTGCATGTGGCGGCCCCGTCCCCGTACAGTTCCGGAGTCGCCGCGAGAGAGCGGAGACAAGCGGAAAGCGAAGTCGGGGAATGAAACTCCGGAAAACGGAGCAGAAAACGTCTGATAAGCTGGAAACACGAAAGAACGAAGCGCCCGGAGGGCCGGTGTGAAAGCCGCCTGAAGGAAGCGTCCGTTCCTTGAGAACTCAACAGCGTGCCA